>CBFGPX010000041.1:0-22953 GCA_965650725.1 uncultured Comamonadaceae bacterium
TTATTTTCGAAGCACTCGGCGACTCTCTCAAGCCCACCCGAACCTTTCGGCCCGCCTCGCCAACTCAGCTCTGCGTCTTTCAACTCAGTGTTGTGATCAGCGAAGCCCACGACTGTAGCACAGGAATTTTGGGGAGGGCAAGAATTTCTGCAAATTGGTTTGTTGAGCAGCCCTTGTCGCCTGGAGCGCCGGCGGCCTCAATCACCCGGTGCGGCTTTCAATGCACACCAGCAGGTGCGGCCCTGACGGCAGCCAGCTCCCGCTCGGCCGTGGCTTGCGGATCCTCACTATCCAGTAGCTTGGGTAGCGCGCACGCCAGACGCTGAGCGTCGGCGCGCAGCACGCGTTGCTTCACAGCCGGAATCTGCGACGGGTGCATGGAGAAGCTGCGCAAGCCCATGGCCAGCAGTAGTTCCGTGAAGTCAGGGTCGCCTGCCATCTCGCCGCAGACGCTCACACCCTTGCCTGCCGCGCGCGCCTGCGCGATGGACTGGCTGATCAGTTGGAGAACCGCCGGATGCCATGGGTCATACAGATGGGCTACGGCTTCATCGGCGCGGTCGATGGCCAGCGTGTATTGGATGAGGTCGTTAGTGCCAATGGAGACGAAGTCCACATGCCGCAGCAGCAGCGGCAGCATGACCGCAGCGGCCGGAATCTCGATCATGACGCCCAGTTCCACGCGCGTGTACGCATGGCCGGTGTCGGTAAGCTGCTGCTGCACCTTCTTGATGGTCTCCAGGATCTGCCGAACCTCACTGAGGTGGGCCACCATGGGAATCAGCAGCCTGACCTTGCCATGGGCACTCGCTCTATAGATGGCACGCAGCTGCTGTCTGAACATACTGGGCTCGGCCAGGCTCCAGCGGATGGCGCGCAAGCCCATGGCTGGATTCAGTACATGCTCGTGCCGCAGTTCGTTGACCGTGAGTCGATCCAGCGGCTTGTCGGCGCCAACGTCGACGGTGCGAATCGTCACCGGCATGCCTTTCATCGCCTCGACCGCCGCCTTGTAAGCCTCGAACTGTTCGTCCTCGCTGGGCAGCTCGCCGTCACGGTTCATGAACAGGAACTCGCTGCGGAACAGCCCGACGCCGGTGGCGCCCGCCGCGACAGCCGCCTCGGCGTCGGCCGGCATCTCGATGTTGGCGTGCAGTTCGATGTGTTCGCCGTCCAGCGTGACTGCCGGCGTATGGCGCAGGCGGGCCAGCCGTGCCCGCTCCAGTTCGCTCTGGCGCTGGCGGAACCGGTACTCCTCCAGCACGATGGGCGAGGGGTTGACGATGACCGTGCCAGCGTCGCCGTCGATGATGACCCAGTCGTCCTGCATGATGAGCCGCGAGGCCTCCCGCGTGCCGACCACGGCCGGGATGTCCATGCTGCGGGCGACGATGGCGGTGTGCGAGGTCTTTCCGCCGATGTCCGTGATGAAGCCGCGGAACACGCTGCGCTTGAACTGGATCATGTCCGCCGGAGCGATGTCGGCAGCCACCAGCAACAGCGGATCCTCGCCGGCAAAGTCGCGCGGCGTGGCGGGCGTGGGCGCGTCACCCTGCTCCTGGGCCAGCGCCCCCAGCACACGTTCCACCACCTGCTCCAGGTCGGCCTTGCGTTCGCGCAGGTAGTCGTCCTCCATCTCGTCGAAGGCGCGCGCGAGCACCTCGAGCTGCGCGGACAAGGCCCACTCGGCGTTGTAGTGCCGGTCGACGATCCATTGGCTGGCCTCGCCGGTGAAGGCTTCGTCGTGAAGCAGCATCAGGTGCACGTCCAGCAGTGCGGCCAGCTCGTGCGGGGCGTCGTCGGGCAGTTCGTTCTTCAGCGTCTCCAGCTCCTGCACGACGGCATCCCGCCCGCGCAGCAGCCGGGCGATCTCGGCCTGGATCTGGTCCGGCGCCACGAAATAGTGGGCCACGTCGACACGGCTGGACGCCACCAGCACCGCGCGGCCGATGGCCACGCCGCGTGAGACCGCAATGCCGAACACCTGGAAACTCATCGACACCCTTTCACAGACCGAGCGGCCAATGTAGCGCGAGCCGCCCGCCCGGCGCGTCATGGTTTTTTCATAGGGCCTTCACCTCGGCGTCAAACCCGGCGCCCAGCATGGCGGCCATGAATCGCAACACTATCGTCACGCATGCGCTGACGCATGCCCCCAACCTGCCGCCCTCCGCGCGGCGCGCGCTGCCCTCCTCGCGCCTCAGCGTCGACTGGGCGCGCAGCGAAGCCGAGGTGCGCGAGGCCCAGGCGCTGCGCTACCAGGTGTTCGCCGTCGAGATGGGCGCCCGGCTGGCGCCGCCCAAGGGCGCGCCGGCCGGCCTGGACATCGATCTGTTCGACGCCTACTGCGAACACCTGCTGGTGCGCGCCGGCGGCGAGGACGGCGAGCCGGGCCCGGTCGTGGGCACCTACCGCGTGCTGACGCCGGCGGCGGCCAAGCGGGCCGGCGGGCTGTACAGCGACACCGAATTCGACCTGACCCGGCTGCGTTCGCTGCGCCCGCGCGTGGCGGAAATCGGCCGCTCCTGCGTGCATGCCGAGCACCGCAGCGGCGGCGCCATCATTGCGCTGTGGGGCGCGCTGGCCGAGTTCATGAACCGCAACGGGCTGGATACCGTCATCGGCTGCGCCAGCGTCAGCATGCGCGACGGCGGCCATTTCGCGGCCAGCCTGTGGAAGCAGATCGCCACCCAGCACCTGGCGCCCATCGACTGCCAGGTGCGTCCGCGCCTGCCGCTGCCGATCGCGCATCTGCGCCAGGACCTGGTGGTGGAGCCGCCGGCGCTGATCCGCGGCTACCTGCGCTGCGGCGCCAAGCTGATGGGCGAGCCGGCCTGGGACCCTGACTTCAATACCGCCGACCTGCCGCTGCTGCTGCGCACGGCGGACCTACCGGCGCGCTTTCGCCGCATCACCGGCTGAGCTGCGGCCTATTGGCCTTCGCCGAACTTGTCGTTGACGAGGGCGGTGATCTGGTCCTGGGCGGCCTGCTCGTCCTCGCCGTCCGTCTCCAGCTCGACGCTGGCGCCCATGCCGGCGGCCAGCATCATCACGCCCATGATGCTCTTGGCGTTCACGCGCCGGCCGTTGCGGCTCATGTGCACCTCGCACTTGAAGCTGCCGGCCAGTTTGGTCAGCTTGGCGGACGCACGAGCATGGAGACCCAGCTTGTTGCTGATGGTGAGGGTGGACTTGATCATTCGTCGGGAGGCAAGGGAGGCGTGGCGACGATGCCGCTGACCGCGCCCTGCACGGCGCGCCGGGCCAGCTCGGTCAAAGACTTCTGGCTGGCGTAGCAGAGCGTGCGCCACAGCATGGGCACGCTGACACCGGTGAGCACCTGCACCTGCTCGCCCGCCAGGCGCTGGGCGCCGTTGCTGGGCGTGGCGCCGAACACGTCGGTCAGCACCAGCCAGTCGGCAGCACCAGCCCCGGCCATCAGCGCGCGCGCGGCCGTCTCGACGTCGTCGGCGCACATGCCGGGTTGGACGTCCAGCACGGCCAGCGTGGGCGCGCAGTCGGGGAAGGTGTGTTCGGCCACCTGCCGCAGCGCGGAGGCCAGCGGCGCGTGGGCAATCACAAGCAGATGGGGCATGGCCGGCATGTTAGCGGGCCGCCTCGATGCGCAGCCCGGCGACGAAGATCTCCCACGCGGCCGCGTCGTCGGCCTGGGCCGTCATCAGCGCCTGGTACACGCGCCCACCGTAGGCAAACACTGCGATGCGGGTGACGCTGGCAGCCCCGGCGAAGCGGTACTGGGCCGCCTCCGGCAGCGGGGTCATGCCGGGCACCTGCAGCGCCACCGCCGCCGGCAGGGGCTGGCCCAGCTTGGCCGCCAGCGCCTGGGCCATGGCCTTCAGCGCAGCGCCGGCCTGCGAGGCGTCGGGCGCATCGGCCCAGGACAGCGCAAAGCCCCGCCCCCCCGCCTCGCACTGGGCCAGGCCCATGCCCGGGCGCTGTTCCAGCTCCGGCTTGCAGGGGAAGGCCGCCACGGCTCCAGAGCTGGCCGGCCGCGTCTCGCGCCAGTTCAGCGCCGGCTGGCAGGCCGTCAACAGCGCCAGCAGGGCGGGCATTAGGGCAAATCCGGCGGGAGGGCTGAAGCGCATGGGCGAATTATCGGCAGCCGCCCCGCCACAATTCCGCAATGCAAGAGTTGTCCCCTCCCCAAGCCCCTCAGGCGCTGTCGGGCGTGCGCGTGCTGGACCTGTCCCGCGTGCTGGCCGGCCCCTGGTGCACGCAGACGCTGGCCGACCTGGGCGCCGACGTCATCAAGATAGAACGCCCCGGCAGCGGCGACGACACCCGCGCCTGGGGCCCGCCCTATCTGAAGGACGCCGACGGCCGGGACACCACCGAGGCCGCCTACTTCCTGGGCGCCAACCGCAACAAGCGCTCGCTGGCCGTGGACCTGTCCAGGCCCGAGGGCCAGGCCATCGTGCGCAAGCTGGCCGGCCAGGTGGACGTGCTGGTCGAGAACTTCAAGGTCGGCGACCTGGCCCGCTACGGGCTGGACGCGCAAAGCCTGCTGGCCGACCACCCCGGCCTGGTCATCTGTTCCATCACCGGCTTCGGCCAGACCGGCCCCTACGCCGACCGCGCCGGCTACGACTACGCCGTGCAAGGCATGGGCGGGCTGATGAGCGTGACCGGCGAACGCGACGATCTGCCCGGCGGCGGCCCGCAGAAGGTGGGCGTGGCGGTGGCCGACCTGTTCACCGGCATGTATGCCACCGTCGCCATCCTGGCCGCGCTGCGCCACCGCGACGCCACCGGCCAGGGCCAGATCATCGACATGGCCTTGTTCGACACCCAGCTCGCCATGCTCGCCAACCTGGGCAGCAACTACCTGTGCAGCGGCAAGGCGCCGGGCCGCATGGGCAATGCCCACCAAAACATCGTGCCCTACCAGGTGTTCGAGACCCGCGACGGCCACCTGATCCTGGCCGTGGGCAACGACCGCCAGTTCGCCAAGTTCTGCGACATCGCCGGCCGCCCGGACTGGGCGGCCGACCCTCGCTTTGCCACCAACTCCGAGCGGGTGCGCAACCGCGCCGTCCTCGTGCCCCTGCTGGAGGACGCCATCCGCCAGCGTCCGCGCGCGGACTGGCTGGCCGCGCTGGAGGCGGCCAAGGTGCCCTGTGGTTCCATCAACTCAATTGGTGAGGCGCTGGCCGACCCGCAGGCGCAAGCTCGCGGGGCCGTGATCGACCTGCCCCACCCATTGACCCCCGATCTGCGCCTCATCGCCAGCCCGATGAAGCTGTCAGCCACGCCCGTGCAGTACCGGTACGCGCCGCCGCTGTTGGGCCAGCACAGCGATGACTTGCTGCGTGAAGCCGGCTGTAGCGTGGAAGAAATCACGAATTTGCGTGCGGCGGGCGTGATCGGGTGAGTGCAAACCCACCCCTGAACCAAGGGTTTCCCCCCGCACAGGGGATGGAGCACCCGAGTTGCTGCACTGAGCATGCGCCTTCATAGACCGCGGCCACCCAAGCACTAGAACCACTGCCGCGGCTTCTCTCAATTCGGGGCCATGTCCACACCGCCGTCATCCGCGCCAATCAGCGCCGCCAACGATGTCACGCCAGAACCCACGCCGGTGCAGTGGGCGGACATCGTCCAGCAGCTGGGCGCCGAGATCGCGGGCCCGCTGAGTGCCGCGCTGGAGCAGATCCAGAACCTCGCTACCACCGGCCAGATCGACCGCCGCGGCCTGCGCCTGCTGCGCCGCAGCGTGGACGACGCCCGCACCGCCGGCATGCTGGGCCAGCAGCTGGCCCGGCTGGCATCCGGCCGGCTGCGCCTGAACCGCGAGCGCCAGCACCTCGCGCAGATGCTGCGCAGCGTGCTGGCCCAACGCAGCCGCGAGACCCAGGCGCGCGGCGTGCAGGTGCGCCAGTCGCTGAAGCCGGTGGAAATCTGGGCCGACGGCGCGCTGCTGTTCGCGCTGCTGAACGCGCTGATGGACTGGGCGTTGGCCAACACGCATTCGTCGGTGGACCTGCGGCTGGACCTGACGCCCTGGCCGGTCAAGGCACGCTTGAGCTGCCGATTCGCGCACCGCTCGCTGGACCTGCTGGCCGAGGACGACGAGCCGCCGTCCTCGTCGGCCGGGCTCGACTCGCTGGCCTGGCGGCTGCTGGAACAGACCGCCATCACGCTGGGCGTGCTGCCGCTGCGCGAGCAGGAGGCCGGCATCACGCTGCTGACGCTGGAGTTCAACCAGCTCGCCCCCGAAGATGCGCCGCCGCCCGACAGCACCCACGCCCGCCTGGAAGCCGAAGCCGAGCGCATGGGCGGCAATTCGCGGCCGCTGGCCGGCTGCCAGTTGCTCATCGTGTCGGCCAACCGCGACCTGCGCAACGACGCCCAGACCGCCGTGCGCCAGATGGGCATGCTGGTGGACGTGGTGGGCAGCGTGGCCGAGGCCGAGCAGTTCTGCCGCGAGGGCCTGCCCCACGCGATGCTGTTCGATGCCGCGCTGACGGACGATGCGCTGCTGCAGCTGGTCGCCAGCGTCTCGCGCGAGGCACCAGACGTGGCCTTCGTCGAGATGTTCGACGGCGAGCACCGCACCCAGCTCTCCACCGCCACCCGCGACGGCGTGGCCCGCATCTCGCGCCGCAACCTGCCCGACGCCCTGCCGTCGCTGCTGATGTTCGAGCTATCGCGTCGGAATTGAGCGTCTTCCTAGAATGGCGACCATGCTGAACCGCCGCCACCTCGTCGCCCTTTCCATCGCCGCCGTGCTGAGCGGCTGCGCCCGCGAACAGGCACCGGCCGTGGACTACGTGCTGCTGGACGGCAGCAAGGTCAGCTCCCAGCAGTGGACCGGCAAGGTCATGCTGGTGAACTTCTGGGCCACCAGCTGCGCGACCTGCGTAAAGGAAATGCCGCAGATCGTCGCCACGCACGGCAAGTTCAAGGACCGCGGCTTCGACACGCTGGCCGTCGCGATGAGCTACGACCCGCCGGCCTTCGTCGCCAAGTTCGCCGAGACGCGCAAGCTGCCGTTCGGCGTGGCCATCGACAACACCGGCATCGTCGCCAACGCCTTCGGCCCGGTGCAGATGACGCCCACGACGCTGCTCATCAACAAGCGCGGCGAGATCGTCAAGCGCTACGTCGGCGAGCCCGACTTCGCTGCGCTGCACGGCCTCATCGAGAAGCTGCTGGCCGAAGCCTGAGCGGTGCCGCCTGCGTTATGGGAGCCGCACAAGCTCTCATGAGCGCAGCGCCGGGCGCCGGATGACACTGCGGCGATGACGAAGAAGACCCTCGCCGCCCTGGCCGTCGCGCTGCTGCTGAGCGCCTGCGCGCATCAACCCCCTGCGCCGCCCAGGATAGAACCGACCGCCGCGCAACTGGACGCCGCCCGCCGCGTCGGCCTGCCCGCTGCCGAACTGGGCGAGCTGCTCAACAAGCCGCTGTTCCAGATGCAGCCGCGTGAGGTGGGCCGCTACCTGGCCTGGCAGCAGCTGGACCAGCCGGACCTGCGCAAGCGCATCGCGGCCATCGCGCGCAAGAACATCGGCCAACCCTACGAGTTGTTCCTGCTGGGCGAGTTCCCGTACGAGACCTACGACACCCAGCCGCTGTTCAGCCTGGCCAAGAGCGACTGCGTCGTCTTCGCCGAGCACACCTACGCGATGGCGCTCTCCGCGTCGTGGGAGGAGTTCTTCTGGGTGCTGCAGCGCATCCGCTACCGTGACGGCGTCATCGGCACGGCCACGCGCAACCACTACACCGAGGCGGACTGGAACGTCGCCAACAGCTGGCTGGTGACGGACGTGACCCGCACGCTGGGCGCGCCGACGCAGGCCTACCACCAGCGCATCGACCGCCAAGCCTTCCTGCTGAAGCAGTTCAAGATCCAGCGCGACATCCCGGTGCAGCCCTTCGACGATGTCTATGTGGCCAAGCAGGACGTGGCCGCCATCGAGTCGCAGCTGCAGGACGGCGACTTCGTCAACGTGATCTCGGGCCGCAACGGCAACCACTACGCGTCACACGTCGGGCTCATCGTCACGGGTGCCGATGGCTCGCGCCGGCTGCTGCACTCGGCCGAGCCGCAGGTGCGCGAGGAGACGCTGCAGGGCTTCATCGCCCGCATGGCGGAGCGCGACGCGCGCAACGCCGGTCAGAACAAGGTGACGCTGTCGGGCTTCAAGTTCCTGCGGCTGAACGACAACCCGCAGGCACCGGCCATGGCACCGCAGCCGCGCCCGGCGCGGCCGGCAGTGCTGGGAAGTTAGGCGACCGGATTCAGCACGCCGTGGGCCTGCTGGTCCGCGTGGTAGCTGCTGCGCACCATCGCGCCCACGGCCGCGTGCGTGAAGCCCAGCTCGTAGGCTTCCTTCTCGAACTGCTTGAAGGCGTCCGGCGTCACGTAGCGGCGCACCGGCAGGTGGTGGCCCGACGGTGCCAGGTACTGGCCGATGGTGATCATGTCGATGTTGTGCGCGCGCATGTCACGCATCACCTGTCGGATCTCGTCGTCCGTCTCGCCCAGGCCCACCATGATGCCGCTCTTGGTCGGCACGCCCGGCACTTCTTCCTTGAAGCGCTTCAGCAGGTTGAGGCTGAACTCGTAGTCGGAGCCCGGGCGCGCTTCCTTGTACAGGCGCGGCGCGGTTTCCAGGTTGTGGTTCATCACGTCCGGCGGCGCGGCCTTCAGGATGTTCAGCGCGCGGTCGGCGCGGCCACGGAAGTCGGGCACCAGCACCTCGATCTGCGTCGTCGGCGACAGCTCGCGCGTCTTCGTGATGCACTCGGCGAAGTGGGCGGCGCCGCCGTCCTTCAGGTCGTCGCGGTCCACGCTGGTGATGACGACATACTTCAGCTTCAGGGCCGCGATGGTCTTGGCCAGGTTCAGCGGCTCGTTGACGTCCAGCGGATCGGGGCGGCCATGGCCCACGTCGCAGAACGGGCAGCGGCGCGTGCACTTGTCGCCCATGATCATGAACGTCGCCGTGCCCTTGCCGAAGCACTCGCCGATGTTGGGGCAGCTGGCTTCCTCGCAGACCGTGTGCAGCTTGTGCTCACGCAGGATCTGCTTGATCTCATAGAAGCGCGTCGTCGGCGAGCCCGCTTTCACGCGGATCCAGTCAGGCTTCTTCAGCGTCTCCGCCGGCACGATCTTGATCGGGATGCGCGAGGTCTTGGCCTCGGCTTTCTGCTTGACGCTGGGGTCGTAGGTCGTCGTCGTGTCGGTCATGGTCAGGGAGTCAACTGGGCCGAGAGCCGCTCGGCGAGACGGCTGGCCGCGGTCGGCCAGTCCGTGAAAACCCCGATTTTATCGAGGGATGTGGTTTCCAGCCCTTCGTATCCGCAAGGGTTGATGCGGCCGAAGGGTTCCAGGTCCATCGCAACGTTCAACGCGAGGCCGTGAAAGCTGCAGTGGCGGTTGATCTTGATGCCCAGGGCGGCGATCTTGGCCAGGCCCTTGAAGGCATTGGCCGGGTCGGTCGGGCCGGCCGGTGCCGCATGGGCACCGGGGTCGGCCGGGCGCACGTAGATGCCGGGCGCGCCGGCCACGCGCAGGCCGGTCACGCCGTAGCCGTCCAGCGTCTGGATGATGGCCGCCTCCAGGCGGAACACGTATTCCTTCACGTAGATGCCCAGGCGGCGCAGGTCCACCAGCGGGTAGGCGGTGATCTGGCCAGGGCCGTGATAGGTCACCTGGCCGCCCCGCTCGGTCTGCACCACCGGGATATCGCCCGGCAGCAGCAGGTGCTCCGGCTTGCCGGCGATGCCCTGCGTAAAGGTGGGCGGGTGCTCGCACAGCCACAGCTCGTCGGGCGTGTCGGCATCGCGCGCCGCGGTAAAGGCGCGCATGGCCTCCAGCGTGGGCAGGTAATCCACCCGCCCCAATGTCTTGACGATCATGCGGGCATCATAGGCAGGGCCTGTAAGCCTTCGCCCACCCGGGCCGACTCGCCGCGATGAAGACTGCACCGATCTCCGCCCTGCTGCTGGCAGCCTCGCTCACGCAGGCTGCCTCGCTGTCCGACGCACTGACCGCCTACGACGAGGGCAAGCTGAAGGCCGCGGCCCGGGGCTTTGCCGAGTCGGCCAGGCGTGGCGAGGCGCTGGGGCAGTTCAACCTGGCCATGATGCACCTGCGCCGCGAGCTGCCCGGCGCTAGCGACACCAAGGCCTGGGAACTGCTGCAGCGCGCCGCGGCGCAGCAGCTGGCCCATGCCGAGAACGCGCTGGGCGAGATGATCGAGCAGGGCCGGCACGGCAAGCCCGATCCCAGGGCAGCCTGCGACTGGTTCGAGCGCGCGGCCGAACATGGCCACGGCGATGGTGCGTTGGCGACCGCCACCTGCTTCTACCTGGGCCGAGGCCGGATGCAGGACATGGTCCAGGCCCAGCGCTGGTACCTGGAGGCCGCCAAGGCCGGCGATGTAGGTGCGCAGTACCTCGTCGCGTCGATGTTCGAGACCGGTCTGGGCGTGGAGGTCGACGCGCGGCTGGCGCGCTACTGGTACGACGCGGCGGCCCGCAACGGCGACGACGCGGCCCGGGCCAAGGTCAAGGCGATGGACGCCGCAGCCGCATCGAGCTGAGGCTCAGAGCACGACCTTGACCATGGGATGCGTGGTCAGCGTGCGGTAGATCTCATCCAGCTGCTCGCGGCTGGTGGCCGTGATGGTGATGGTCAGGCCCAGGTAGTTGCCGCCCTTGCTGGGGCGGTGTTCGATGGTGGACGCATCGAAGCCGGGGTCGAACTGCAGCGCCACATGCGTGATGGCCTCGACGAAGCCCTCCACATGCGCGCCCATCACCTTGATGGGGAACTGCGACGGGTATTCGATCAGCGACTGTTCGGGCGGGATGTCGGGTGGCAGGTTCATGGCGCTGGCCTCACTTGATCCACAGACGGATGGAGTCGAACGCGCGGCCGAAGATGCCGGCGACCGGCACGGCCTCCTGCACGATCAGCGGGATCTCGGCCACCGGCGCACCGGAGGTGGTGGTCACGCGCAGCGTGCCCACGCGCTGGCCCTTGTTCAGCGGCGCCACCAGCGGGTCGGTGCGCTCGACCTGGGTCTGCAGCTTGGCCGCATCGCCGCGCGGCACGGCCACGTAGACGGCGTCCGGCGCGCCCAGCTTGGCCTCCTTGGCCTCGCCCTTCCAGACCGGCACGGTCGCGATGGCCTTGCCGGCGTCGAAGACCTTGACCGCGTCGAAGGCCGTGTAGCCCCAGTTCAGCAGCTTCTGGCTCTCGCTGGCGCGCGCCTCCTTGGAGCTGGTGCCCATGACCACCGACAGCAGGCGGCGCTTGCCGTTGGGGAAGTCGCGATTGGCGCTGGACACCAGACAGTAGCCGGCCGCCTCGGTGTAGCCGGTCTTCATGCCGTCCACGCTGGGGTCCCGGCGCAGCAGCAGGTTGCGGTTGTCCTGGCGGATCTTGTTGAAGGTGTAGTCGCGCTGCGAGTAGTAGGCGTAGTACTCGGGGTAGTCCTTGATGATGTGGGACGCGATGACCGCGATATCGCGCGCGCTGGCCTTGTGGCCGGGCTCGCTCATGCCGGTCACGTTCTTGAACTCGGTGTTCTTCAGGCCCCAGGCCTGCACCTGGCGGTTCATCAGCTGCACGAAGCCCTCGACCGTGCCGCCCACGCCCTCGGCCAGCGCCACGGCGGCGTCGTTGCCGCTCTGGATGATGAGGCCGCGCAGCAACTCGTCGACCTTGGGCGTCATCGTCGTGTCGATGAACATCAGCGAGGGGTCGCCCTTGCGCTCGTCCCAGGCGCGCTTGGACACCGGCAGCGTCTGCTCCAGCGTCAGCTTCTTGTCGCGCAGCGCGCCGAAGACGACGTAGGCAGTCATCAGCTTGGTCAGCGAGGCCGGGTCCTGCGGGGTGTCGGCGTCGCGTTCCGCCAGCGTTTTGTGCGTGGTCAGGTCAACCAGCACGTAGTTGCGCGCGGCGATCTCGGGTGGTTGCGGCGCCTGGGCCTGCGCGGTCAGGGCGAGGGCGGCGAGGAAGGAAGCAAGCAGTCTTTTCATCGGATCAGTTCAGGCCCGCGCCGGATCGAAGGCGCGGATCACGAGAGACTTGAGCAGCGGCAGCTGCCCGTGGAAGAAATGGCCCACGCCGGGAACGACGGTGACGGGCAGGCTCTGAGGCCGCGCCCAGTCGAGCACGGAGGCCAGAGGCACGACGTCGTCGACCTCGCCGTGGATGACCACGGTGTCGGCCGGCACGGGGGCGGTATCGAAACGGCTGGTGGCGGGGCCCACCAGCACCAAGCGCTGCGCGGGCTCGGCGATGCGCTGCGCGGCGCGCGACGCGACATAGCCGCCGAAGGAGAAGCCCGACAGGATCAGCGCCTCGCCGGGCGCGCGCACGGCGTCCAGCACGGCCAGCGCGTCATCGACCTCGCCGCGGCCTTCGTCCCAGCCGCCTTGCGATTGCCCGATGCCGCGGAAGTTGAAGCGCACGGCGCGCCAGCCGAGGTGGATGAAGGCTCGCGCCAGCGTCTGCACAACCTTGTTGTCCATCGTGCCGCCCTGGGTGGGGTTGGGGTGGCAAATCAGCGCCGTGCCGATCGGCGCCACGCCGTCGGCGGGCAGGTCGACGGCCACTTCGATGACGCCGGCCGGGCCGGGCACCAGGCGCTTCTCGGTCTGGGAATTCATCGGCCCACGCTGTCAGGCAGCACGAGGCGCTCGACGACCTTGCCGTCGCGCAGATGGCTTTCGACGATCTCGTCGATGTCGCTCTGGTCCACCCACGAGTACCAGACGGCCTCGGGGTAGACGACGGCCACCGGTCCGCCGGCGCAGCGGTCCAGGCAGCCCGCCTTGTTGACGCGCACGCCGTCCTTGCCGGCCAGGCCGAGCTGCTTCACGCGGGACTTGCAATGGTCGAAGGCGCCTTGCGCGTCATGGTCGGCGCAGCTGGCCTCGCCATTGGTGCGCTGGTTCAGGCAGAAGAAAACGTGGCGCTGGTAGTAACTCATCGGGAACGATTCTCGCACTGGGCCCGGGTCAACCCGGACGCTGCACCAGCCGCGCCGTCAGCCAGATCAGGGACAGGAAGGGCCAGGTCCAGGCCACCCAGCGCGTCAGGCCGTAGAGGTTGACGAAGCGGCCATGCTCCCAGGCCTGCATGTTCAGCGCCAGATAGGGGTCGCTGGGCGCCACACTGATGAGGCCGATCAGCGCAAACAGCGTAAACAGGCCCAGCGCCGCCGCCACGCGCGACGGCAGCAGGCAGGCCAGCAAGGCCAGCACCAGGCCCAGGCCCACGCCGGGCCGGGTGGCCTCGCTGAGCCAGGCCCAGGCATGGTCGGGCCCGAAGGCCATGGCCGTCGCCGTTGCCGTACCCAACAGGCCCAGCAGCACCGCACCGGCGGCCAGCACCACGCGACGCAGCCCGGGTCGTGCCACCGTGATCATCAGCAGCACCGGCGCCACCATGCCCAGGCCAATGGCCAGCGACTGCAGACCCGGTGGCAGCTCGTGCTCCACCGTGACCGCGTCGCCCCAGTCCAGCGCCCAGGGCGTGCCGGCCAGCGCGTCCATCAGCGATTCGCGCCACCACGGCAGCCACTGGCCCAGACCGAAGGGCAGCGGCGTCGGGTACAGCAGCGCCACCGGCCACAAGGCCAGCAAGGCCAGCGCCGGCGCACTGCTGCTGCCAAACCAGTGGTCGCGCACGTCCTCCCAGCGCTGCAGCCCGCCCAGGCCACTGAGCACCACGCCCAGCAGCGCCCCCAGCGAACTGCCGGCCGAATTCAGCGCCCAGTCGGACAGAGACGGCACGCGGCCCGGCAGGAAGAACTGCAGCGTCTCCATCGCCAGCGACAGCAGCGGCCCGGGCAGAAAGCCCAGCAGCAGCGCGCCACGCAGCCCCCAGCCCGAGCGCATCGCCGCCGCAAAGCCCAGCAGGCCCAGCGGGATGTAGCCCAGCAAGTTGGCCTCCACATCGAAGGCCCAGAAGCGCGGCGGCCAGGGCAGGCTGAACAGCCAGGGCATGCCCATGCCCGGTGGCCAGCGCCAGGGCCAGAACGGATACAGGCTCGCGTAAACGACCAGGCCCATGTGGGCCAGCATCAACCAGGTCGCGGAGCTTTGGCGGCGGCGCACGCGGGCCCCGTCAGAATGGCTTGACCGTCACCAGCACGACGATGGCGGCGAACAGCAGTACCGAGGTCTCGTTGTAGACGCGGAACCAGCGATGGCTGCGGCGGTTGGACAGCTGCTCGAAGTCGCGCAGCAGGCGGCGGTTGACGTGGTGATAGCCCACCACCGCGACGACCAGCGCCAGCTTGGCATGCAGCCAGCCACTGCCCGCAAAGCGCGCCGCCCCCCACCCCAGCCACACCCACACGCCCAGCAGCAGCGCCACCCACATCAGGATGCTGCTGAAGCGATGCAGCTTGTGCGCCATCAGCAGCAGGCGCTCGCGCTCCGCATGGCTGTCGGCCGGCACCATGGCCAGGTTCACGAAGATGCGCGGCAGGTAGAACAGACCGGCAAACCAGGCGGCGACGAAGACGATGTGAAAGGCTTTGACCCAGAGCATGGCGGCCATTATGGGCAGGCCGTCCAATCCAGCTTGGGTCATGCCCGTTGCGGGCCGGGCCAATAAAAAAGCCCCGGCTCAAGGCCGGGGCGAGAAAGCCTTATCGCTGTCATCACGCTAAGGCTCCTGCTCAGGGAGGAAAAGCAGGGAACGACCACCTTGCGGCTATCATTCGCGGACAAGTTTAGCGCGCTTGAGCGGCGGCGTCACGAATAAATGATGCCGGGATGTGTTGTCCATCACGCGCCGGGCCGCAGCCCCCGCGAATAGAGGACCGCCCGTGAGCCGCTCACTTCTGACACCCCCCGCCTACCCTGCCGCACGCCCACGCCGGCTGCGCCGCGACGCCTTCACTCGGGCCCTGGTGCGCGAACACGCGCTGACCGCGAACGACCTCATCCTGCCCGTCTTCATCCACGAGGGCGAGAACCGGCTGGATGCCGTCGCCAGCATGCCCGGCGTGTCGCGCCAGAGCCTGGACCATCTGCTGCGCACGGCCGAGCAATGCGTGACGCTGGGCGTGCCGGTCATCGCGCTGTTCCCGGTCATCGACAGCGCACTGAAGACGCCCGACGGCAGCGAAGCGCTGAACCCGGAAGGCCTGGTGCCGCGCGCGGTGCGGGCCCTCAAGGCCAACTTCCCGCAGTTGGGCGTGCTGACCGATGTGGCGCTGGACCCTTTCACCAGCCACGGCCAGGACGGCGTCATCGACGAGACCGGCTACATCCTGAACGACCCCACGGTCGAGATCCTCGCGAAGCAGGCGCTGGTGCAGGCCGAGGCCGGCGTGGACATCGTGGCGCCCAGCGACATGATGGACGGCAGGATCGGAGCGATTCGAGCGGCGCTCGAATCGCGCGGCGCGATCCACACGCGCATCATGGCCTACAGCGCCAAATACGCCAGCAGCTTCTACGGCCCCTTCCGCGACGCCGTCGGCTCGGCCGCAAACCTGGGCAAGGCCGACAAGAAGACCTACCAGATGGACCCCGGCAACAGCGACGAGGCGCTGCGCGAGGTGGCGCTGGACCTGGCCGAGGGCGCCGACATGGTGATGGTCAAGCCCGGCATGCCTTACCTGGACATCGTGCGCCGCGTGAAGGACGAGTTCCGCGTGCCGACCTTCGCCTACCAGGTCAGCGGCGAGTACGCGATGGTCAAGGCCGCCGCGGCCAACGGCTGGCTGGACCATGACGCCGTCATGATGGAGTCGCTGCTGGCCTTCAAGCGCGCCGGCGCCGACGGTGTGCTGAGCTACTTTGCGCTGGACGCCGCGCGGCTGCTGAAGAAGGACTGAGGCCGCAATGCGCGTCTTCCACATCCAGGGCGACGGCTTCAGCGAACTGCCGGCGTTGCCGGACGCGTTGCCCGACAGCGGCTTCCTGTGGCTGGGCTATGGGCGGCGCGAGTTCGAGGTGGGCGAGGCCACCGTGCAGCAGGCACTGACGCGCTGGGGCTGCGGCAACCTGGTGGACCTGCATGTGTCCGACCTCATCAACAACCAGCTCCCCTCGCACTTCGACTACACGTCCTGGTACGACATGCTGGTGTTCCGCCGCCTGGCCGCCGCGCCGGGCAGCCAGGACCTGTTCGTCGACGATGAGCACGGCACGCTGGCCTCGGCCCAGCGCGCGCTGCGCGCCATCGACACCAGCCCGGTGGGCTTCGCGGTGTTTGACCGCGTGCTGGTCACCGTGCACCCCACCGACTGCCAGGTGCGCGAGTTCTTCGCGCAGAAGCTGGGCCGCCTGACCGAAGGCCGCGAGAAGCGTGACCCGCGCGGCGGCGCGCGCCTGCCGGCCAGCCCGGCCGAGCTGATGCTGCGCATGGTCAACCACATGGTGGACAGCTACCTGGAGCTGCGCCGGCTGCTGACCCGCCAGTTGGCGACGCTGCAGCGCGTGCTGCTGGACCCGAACAGCGAGTTCAGCGACTGGCCGCTGCTGCTGGAAAGCCGCGACGCGCTGCACCGGCTGGAGGACATCTGCGAGGACCAGCGCAGCGCCATCCAGGAATGGATAGACGCGCTGGACGAATGGCCCGTGCACAACGACCCCCAACTGGCCCGCGAGCGCGAGCTGCTGCGGGTGCGCTCGCGCGACGTGCTGGAGCATGTGGAACGCGTGCTCAGCCACGTGCGCCGGCTGGAGTCGTCGGCCGAGTCGGCGGTGCAGATGCACTTCAGCGCGCTGGGCCACCGCACCAACAGCATCATGCGCACGCTGACGGTGCTGACCGCCATCTTCCTGCCGCTGAACCTGATCACCGGCATCTTCGGCATGAATTTCGAGTGGATGCCGCTGATCAAGAACCCCGCCGGCTTCTGGGAAGCCGTCATGCTGATCGTGGCGCTGGCGGTCGGGCTGTGGCTGCTGTTCCGGCGCAAGCGTTACCTGAGCAGCCGCTGAGCCCGCGCAGGCGCCTCAGTCGCGGCACACGGCCAGCGACCGCAGGCCGCGATAGAGCGGCGCGCTGATCCACGGCGGGTCGGCATCGGCCAGGCGCAGGCCCGGCCAGCGGCGCACCAGCGCGCCGAGGGCGCACTCGACCTCCATCAGCGTCAGCCCGGCGCCGATGCACACATGCGGGCCGCTGCCGAAGGACAGCGGCAGGCCCAGCGGCCGGTCCAGGTCCAGCCGGTCCGCCGCGTCATAGCGCGCGGGATCGCGGTTGGCGGCGCCGATGAGCGGCAGCACGAGATCGCCGCGCCGGATGTCCGCGTCGAACAACCTGAAGTCGCGGTTCGCGCGCCGGCCGGTGTACTGCACGGGGCTGTCCCAGCGCAACAGCTCGCGCACGGCGGACCGCAGCCGCGCCGGCTCGTCGAGGCGGAGCCACAGGCCCGGCTCGCGCAGCAGCCAGTAGACGGCGCTGCCGATCAGGTGGCGCGTGGTCTCGTGCCCCGCGAACAGCAGCATGGCGCACTGGGCCAGCAGCTCCGTGCGGCCCTCGATGACGCCCCGCGCCTCGGCCGCGGCGAGCCGGGCGATCAGCCCATCGGACGCCAGATCGCCCTGGCAGATGCAGCGGTCGATCTCGTCGCTCATGGTGATCAGGCTGTCGTGTGCAGCCTGGGTCTCAGCGGCCGTTGGCTGCACCGCGCCCAGGAAGGTCGCGAGCCCCTGCGACCAGGCCAGGCACCGGGCATCGTCCACCTGCCGCAAACCCAGGAAGCGCGCGATGACACGACTGGGCAGCGGCGTCGCAAAGCGCTCGATGAGATCGAAGGTCGCACCACCGGGCACCTGCTGCTCGATGGCATCGAGCAGCCCCTCCACCAGCGTGCCGACCTGCCCACGCAAGGCCTCGATGCTGGCAGGCCGGAAGGCCAGTTGCATGGCTGCACGCAGGCGCGGGTGGGCGGGCCTGTCGACAAACAACATGGCGCGGGCGAACAGCCGCTGCATGTCCGTCAAGCGCCGCCGCTCGGCACCGCCGCGCATGGCCTGCCGCATGACCCAGCCCCCCGTGCGCTGTGCCGAGAGCCGGGCATCCTTCAGCGCCGCCTGGACGCCGTCGAAGGTGGTCAGCAACCAGGCGCCGCCGAACAGCTCAGGTGCCCAGTGGATGGGGCCGGCCTGGCGCAGATCGCGGTAGCGCGCATAAGGGTCGCCGCCGAACTGATTAGATAATTTAAGAGTGTCAGACCGTGCCAAGGCGGAGAAAAATTTCGAAGGACTGTCAAATGACCAGAGCTTGGCACCTCTGAGCAGGCGAACAAAAACAAAGATTGTCAGTGTCCGGTCTGCAGGGCGGTTGCTGCCATTCGCCGCGAGCACTCCGCTCGACCGGTGTCGGCCAATATCGGTCGCTGGTGAACGGCCCCTTCCCGGCGTCCTCGCCATCCGGCTGTGACGAGACACGCCATGGTTGGGCCGCATGCATCCCCATGTGCGAAGGAATCGTTAGGAGGTCGCCAACACAAGGCACGTTTCCGACCGGCCACCTGGTCACGCGTCTTCGCCCAATATCTTCTGTTTGGCCTGGTCTCGAATCTCATCGGCATAGACCACGCCCCACCGCCCGCCGGGGTGGTCCTTCGACGTCAATAGTCGTTCGTGGAAGCCGTTTCTTCGATACCACTCTTCCTTCTCCGCCCAATCATCACGGTAGGCCTTGTGCGACAGCATCCCCAAATGCTCCCAGTACCATGTGCGCCCCCCATGCCGAATGGTGAAGTCTGGCAGTCGATAGTCGTCCTTGCACCCCGGCGCGAAGAGTCGTTCTTCATACCTCGGCGACAGGCCGCAACGCTTGAGCACCTCATACACAATGACTTCGCTCTTTGACCGCATCGGAGTACCGTCCTCCGCCCGATGGATCAGACCTTCAGGGCGAAATCTCTCCGCCAACTCCAGCTGGCGTGCCGTGTCGCCGAGTAGCAAGTCGAACATGAAGGTGCTTCGTCGCGCAGTCTCCGAGTACGCCGGGCTGCGCAAGGCATCGAGCACTTCGGTGTCACGCTCCAACAGCACAATGAGGCGCCGACGGAAGCGCGTGAGCGCTGTGTAGAGCAATTCGCGGGTCAGCGTCTGGGCCTTGCGAGGCAACACGAATATCGCATCATCGAAGTCGCTGCCCTGCGCCTTGTGCACGGTGATCGCGTAGGCGAGCTCAAGGCACTCCTTAGCCTCGGCTTTCAAGTAGCTGTATCGCGCTTTCGGCTGCGTCGAGAAGACAACTACCGCACGGTCATCACGATCTTGCTCCCTCTTCTTCCATGTCTCCGTGACGATTCCGATCTCGCCGTTGGCAACGAACCGCAAGCCTTCGCTGTCCTTCGGAAGCCATCGTGACGTATTGACCGTTTGAAGTACCTTGTCGTGGTAGACGATGCCTTGGTCACCTATTGGAGCTGGCCACCGAGAACGCGCATCCATCGCTTTGGCGATCTCTTCGGCGCGGTACTGGGCCTGCAGCACGCGATTGATCTCTCCAGATCCGAATGCATGGATGCGAGTTGGCGAAAGAACTTGCCACGCCTCGGACTCGCTCCACTGCTCTTGCGTGATACCCAGCGAACGATCGAATGCCTTCGC
The DNA here is from genome assembly GCA_965650725.1 of uncultured Comamonadaceae bacterium. Taxonomy (GTDB): domain Bacteria; phylum Pseudomonadota; class Gammaproteobacteria; order Burkholderiales; family Burkholderiaceae_C; genus Pelomonas. Next base: position 19,582 of record CBFGPX010000041.1, read on the forward strand.
ATCGCCCGCCGGCACTCCGATCAGCCGAAGCGCTCTTTGGGTGCAATCGAGCAGTTCATCGTGATCGTTCCACGTCAGGAAAGTGACATCGCCGAAGGTGCCGGTGCGTGCTGCCTCGGCCGCGATGCGGTCGTCGCCGGGTGCAGCAAGGTCACGGTAGCCATTGGCCAACTGCAGGCCCGCGCTAACACTCTCCTTCCCGTCTATTGTCTCCACGCGCATGCAGATCTCGAGTTCTGCTACGGCACTGGGATGGTTGGTTCGCAGCCATCGAATGATGTCGATGAACGGCCGCCCGGGGCCGATTGGTGGCAGCTGGAAGGGGTCTCCCACGAAGATGAGGCGCTCGATGGACTTGGCATCAACAGCTCGGAACAGGGCGGCGAGCAGCTCGACGGAAGGCATTGAGCTCTCGTCTATCACCAGCGTCGTGGCGAAGCGCTTGCCCTTTGTCGGTTCGTCCAGGATACGAAAGTTCGCGCCCAGCATCCCGGCGTCGTTGAGGATCTGGTGGATCGTATTGGCTTGGCGGCCGGTGCTACCCTGCAAGCGCACGCGCGCCTTGCCTGTGGGGGCAGTGAGGATCATCGAGCGTGGGCCTTGAAGCTCGGTCAACTTGCGCAGGAAAGCCTTCAACACAGATGTCTTTCCGGTGCCGGCGCCGCCCGTGAGGACGCTCAATCGATGCCTGAAGAGAACGTCGAGCGCTGTAGCTTTCTCCTTGATCGCTTCCTGCTGCCGCACGGTCTCCGGCGTTCCAAAGCCGCCCTGATCGACTGGTGCGGTCAGAACCGCAACCCAGTCTGGTGGCTCGCCGAGGTCGGGCATCTCACCCACTTGATTCTTGATGACATGTGCGATCTGGATTTCGCACAAGCGCACACGCTTGAGCGCTACCAGCTGAATCTCCTCGGAGCCTTGGCCGGTGTCACCGTCCGATCCCTTGTCCTCTCGGAGCTCGGCCAACTCATCGTCGTCAGCTGACGCCTTGTCGACGCGTTCCCACGATGCCGGCAGCGGGACGGCCTTCAGCCAGAGAATTTGCTCGTAGAAGCGGCGGTCTTCGCTGCCCCATGCGACCTCGGCATTGACAGCACAACGGCGCTTCTCGGGGTGAAAGGCGCTTGCGCGCGATACGAGAGTGTCGAAGGGGAGAACAGTGTCGCCAGCGTCCGCAGCTTGACTAAGAACAGCGCACATGGTCGCTCGAACGCGCCTGCGGTCATTGGCGGCCATCCCGGGATCGCTGCGGAATCGCGCGGCGTTTCCCTCGGGCATCATGCCTTGGTCAATGACCTCAAGGCTTATCGCCGGACTCCGAGCGGTGCCGTGGTCCTGCTCGTAGATGAGGTAAGGGTTCGCGATGAGGTTGTCCACAGAAGCTTCAATGCCGCGTTCCTTGCGCGTGCCGGCAACCACGATGTCGGCAAACTGATCCGTCGTGAGTTCGAAGCGAATCAAGGTTTCGAGCAACGCATGTAAGGGCGTGAGCTTTCGCCACTCAGCCGCTGCAACCATCAAACCTTCTGAATGCTGTGGCTCGGGCGACTGTCGTCCGTCGAAAATTGCCTTGAGGTGTGCCCACGGACTATGGCCGGACTCTTCGACAGCACGCAGTACGGTTGCGTGGTACGCGACACCTCGTGTGAACTGAAGGTGATGCAGCAGAGCGCCGATTCCAGGGAATGCTCCTCGCCCGCCCCAGACTTCGTCAAGCGCGCCGCTCAACCAGGAGAGGGCGTCGTCCCAGTTGCCCTCGACGCCGCGGCCTTGGAGCTGGTCGGTTCGTACCTGCTCGAACGTCGATGTCAGGGCAAGGAGCGCGGAGACGGCGTGCCCGTCCGAAAGGTGCTCTGCCACATAGGAGAACGGCAACGTCAGGTCGGCTGGCGGCCGGCAAGCGATTGACTCAGGCGGCAGATTGCGTGCGATGTATTCCTGATACGGGACGCGGACCCCTTCGTCGGGAAAGTTGTGAGTCACACGCCGCGACCACACGGGGAAGCGACCGGGCGTTCGCATGCTCGTGCCGAAGTAGAGCTGCTCGCCGATCTCTGTGATCCGAGCAACGCCGACAAGCAGGCGGTTTGTTGCGTCGTCAACGGCGTTGCCCCGGTTGCAGTAAAAGAAGATGAATGAACTGCCTTTGGTGAGCTTGCTCCAAAAGCGATCGAGCATGGCGCGCTGGCGGTCGTCTTCCTGAATCCACGTTCCAGGTTGCTCCCGAGGCGAACTCCGCAAGAGCAGGTTCTCCGCCTCACAGATGTCCCTGAAGTTGGCTTCTAGCATCCAACGATACGGGGTCGGACAGAGGCTTGCGGGCGGCAGTTCCTCGTCAGCGGGCGGCAGAGCTCGCTGGTCAAGCGGATCCTGGTGACGAACGATGTAGCGCCGATTACCGAACGCGTTCGCATCTCGCTGGCACGGCGGAAGGTAGTTCGTGGAGTCCACGAGTGCATCCAGCGCGCATCCGGCGTTCGGCTCTTCGATCTCGAGCTTTCGACCGTCGCGCACGTGCTCGTGCTCCATGCAAGCCGCATTCGTCGCCGGGCTCCGGCACAGATGACCATTCCAAGCGGCGTCATGCCAGGTCAAGCGGGCAGAGAGGTGGGTGGTCAAGGCTCCTCCATAGCGAATCGTTACGGGTTAGGTTACCGCAGCCGCTGGGCCGAAATTCACTGATGCGGCACGCGCCGAGGGCGGGCTTCGTCATGCGCACGAAGCCGCCCCTGTTACGTGCAGAGCCAGCGACGCGCTTCGCATCCAACTGTCGGGTCCAGAGGAGATAGAACCGCCCCCCCGTCGGCTCGAAGCAGGGCAACGCCCCCCAAGTCTGTGCTCACAATGCGGTCAGGCGCCTCGACGTGTGCGCCTGGCCTGCCGAGATGCAATGCCTGTAGAGTTGCTGAAGCGTGACCAGCCGCATGCGAACGGCGCCTTTGCGCAACGACCTCGGGGGAAGTGGTTGTCTCGTTAGGTCGTAAGCTGACACTTCAGACGCACCCGTCTAACGACGGCAACCAGCCTGAAGCTGCCCTCGCCATCGTGTTCCTTCCCTAGTTCGGCTTCAGCCTGACTGCAGTCGGTCAACGTGGCTCATGGGAACGGCTGTTGACGGCCCCAAGCGGACTTACCAGGAGTCCAGCATGACGGCCTCCCACCGCGTCGACGCTCATGCAGAATGCGTCCGCGATGCGCCGGGGCGGCTTTCATAATCATGCCAATCACTCGGCGCATCACAGGGATGCCCACGTCAGCTGAGTTGCGGGCCAGCGGGTCTCGACTGGTTGTAGCCCGTCGCACCGCTCTATTGAGCAGCGACCAAGTGGTTCCCTGGCCGTTCAGGAGGAGGCTGAGGCATGACGGGAGTAC
>CBFGPX010000042.1:0-22300 GCA_965650725.1 uncultured Comamonadaceae bacterium
GGCGACGAGCAGAAGCTGTGGGAGGTGCTGGCCCGGCTGGTGGACGAAGACCCCTGTTTGCGCATCGAGCAGGCGGGCGAGACGCATCAAACGCTGGTCTACGGCCTGGGCGAACTGCACCTGCGCCTGCTGCTGGAGCGCGTGCGCGAGCTGTACAAGGGCGAGGTCGTTACCGAACCACCGCGCATCGCCTACCGCGAGACCATCTCGGCCCCCGCCGAGGGCCACTACCGCCACAAGAAGCAGAGCGGCGGCGCGGGCCAGTTCGGCGAGGTCTACCTGCGCATCGAGCCGCTGGCGCGCGGCGCGGGCTTCGAGTTCGTCGACGCGGTCAAGGGCGGCACCATCCCGGGCCAGTTCATGCCGGCCGTCGAGAAGGGGGTGCGCTCCGCGCTGGCCAGCGGCGTCGTGGCCGGCTATCCCGTGGTGGACCTGCGCGTCATCGTCTACGACGGCAAGCACCATTCGGTGGACAGCAAGGAGATCGCCTTCGTCACCGCCGGCCGGCGCGCGCTGATGGAGGCGGTGCGCGAGGCCCGGCCGCTGGTGCTGGAGCCCATCGTGCAGGTGGAGATCACCGCACCGGACGCCAGCATCGGCGACATCACCGGCGACCTGGCCTCGCGCCGCGGCCAGGTCAACGGCACGCGCGCCGCCGTGCCGGGCAGCCTCATCGTGCAGGGCCTGGCGCCGCTGGCCGAGCTGGCCAGCTACCAGACGCGGCTGAACGCGATGACGGCCGGCCAGGGCCGCTACACGCTGCTGCTGTCGCACTACGAGGCGGTGCCGCCCAACACGCAGGCCGCGCTGGTGGGCGCTTACAAGGCGGGCGACGAAGGCGACTGAACCACCGCCCCAGGGGCGCTGGTGCTGGTGAAGGCTCATTTATCATCACGCCCCATGCCCAGCGCCCCCCGCGACGTCGCGCAGATCCGAATGGACAACGCGATGCGGCTGTTCGAAGAGTTCGTCAGCGCCACCGTCAAACACCCCGATGCCGCCACCCTGCGTGGCCTGGAGCGGCGCTTTGCCGAGCGGCTGCAGATCCAGCCCAGCTACTGGAGCCAGATCAAGGGCCGCTCGCGCCAGATCGGCGAACGCCTGGCGCGCCAGTTCGAGCAGCTCTGCCACAAGCCGCCCGGCTGGATGGACATCGAGCACGGCACCGTCGCCGGCCCGGCGCCGATCACCTCGATGGCGGCCGCCCTCGGCCACGTCGCCCCGCCGCCACCGGAGCCCTCGCCCAGCCTGCCGCAGGACGACGACGAGCGCTTCATCGTCGGCCTGGTGCTGACCTACTACCGCCGCCACCCGCAGCGCGCGCGCACGCGGCTGCTGGACCTGCTGGGCGAGGTGCTGACGCCGGAGCCGGCCGCAGCACCACGTGCCGCGCCCAAGCCGGCAGCAACCAGCCCGCAGGCTGAACTGGACGAGTGGCGCAAGCTGCAGTCCGGCATCGCCCCGCTGAAGCCCAAGAAGCGCTGACCGCCGCATCGCGCAGATCGATCTGCGCATCCGTCACTGGACGAACCACGCCCTCCACGTTAGGGGTGTGGGATAAAAACCGCTTGCGCAAGAGAAACGTTTGTTTATCATTTGCGCAAGTTGTGATGCTGCAGTCCCCGGCATCGCGGCGAGGTCGCACAGCCCCCAAGCCCTGACCCGCCCGGCCCGCCTGCCTCGAGCGCAGGCCCCGGGCGCCCCTTTCACCACCGCAAAGGCCAGGCCCGTCCGGGTCGAGCCGCTGCATTGCCCGCCGCGCCCGCGCGGCATCCACCGGAGCAGACGATGCCCCAATTCACCTCCCCCCGCCCCATGAAGCTGACCCTGCGCAAGCCGCGCAATCCGCTGGTCGCGCCGGCGCTCAAACGCCAAGCCGGCCGGCACCAGAGTGCCACGGATGCCCATGCGCTGCGCCAGCAGGCCCGCCTGGAACTGCGCCGCCTGCTGCGCGACCGCTTCCCCGACGACAGCCCCTGAAACGACCGCGCCGCCGGCCCACCTCATCCATGTCATGAGGGCCTGCGCCGCCTAGGAGACCCTCATGAGATTGATCGAGTTGCGCGGCCCCGACGCCGCCGAAACCCACGCCGCCTGGGCCCGCCGCTGGGCCCGCCTCAAGCGCGCGGCCCGCGCGATCCGGCTGGTGTTCTCGCCCGCCTACCGCCAGCGCCGCCGCGCCCGCAGCCAGCTGGAGTTCTACGCCGAAGCCGGTGCACCGGAAGGCGCGCTGTACGTCGACGGCCAGCTGGCGGCCCAGTTGGAGGGCGTCAAGCGCCTGTAACTGGCATGCAAATCGGGGTCGCACGAATAGACCATGCGGCCCCGACACGGCCTAGCATCGGGCCATGTCCGACCGCCTGCGCCTGACCAAGCCGTTGCCCTCGCTGGAGGCCTGGGTGCAGGCGTTCGCGCGCGCCGAGATTCCGGTACTGGCCGACACGGCCGAGGCGCTGGAGCTGATGCGCGCCACCGAGGACGACGTGGACGCTCACGGCCTGGGCGAGATGATCGCCACCGACCCGCTGATGTCGCTGAAGGTCATGGCCCACGCCAGCGAGCTGCGGCGCGGCCGGCTGACCGCCGCCCCGGAGACGGTGACGGCGGCCCTGGTGCTGATGGGCATCACGCCCTTCTTCCGCACCTTCGGGCCGCAGCCCACGCTGGATGCCGTGCTGGCCGGCCACGACGAGGCCTTGATGGGCCTGTCGCGGGTGATGCAGCGCGCCGAGCGGGCCTCGCGTTATGCGCTGGGCTTCGCCGCGCACCGCGCCGACCCCGACGCTGCCGTCATCCACAGCGCCGCGCTGCTGCACGACTTTGCCGAGATGCTGCTGTGGGTGCATGCGCCCACGCTGGCGCTGCAGATCGCCGCGCTGCAGGACGCCGACCGCCACCTGCGCAGCGCCGCGGCCCAGCGCCAGGTGCTGGGTATCTCGCTGGCCGACCTGGAGCAGGCGCTGATGAAGCACTGGCATTTGCCGGAGCTGCTGACCCGCATCACCGGCGACAAGCACGAGCACGACCCGCAGGTGCGCTGCGTGCAGCTCGCCGTGCGCTTGGCGCGCCACACGGCGCGCGGCTGGGACGACGCCGGCGTGCCGGACGATCTGCACGACATCTCGGTGCTGCTGAACCTCAGCGAGTCCCACACGCTGAAGCTGCTGCACGAATTTGATTGACCCACCCTCTACGGCCTGACGGCCCCCTCAAGGGGGCACTCCCAGCCGCTCGGCAAAGCCGGATCGGCGGGAGTCGCTGGAGGGAAGGCGGCGCTTCGCGCGCCTGTCAGCTCACACGGGCACCGCTGTGGTGTTCTTGAGGCGCTCCAGCACGAAGCTGGTCTTGCAGTCCTGCACGCTGGGGTGCATCAGCAGCGTGTCGCTGATGAAGCGGGCGTAGTGCTGCATGTCCTGCACCAGCACGCGCAGCAGGTAGTCCATCTCGCCGGTCAGCGCGGCGCACTCCACCACCTCGGGCCAGGTCTGCACGGCAGCGCGGAACAGGTCGCGCGGATTGCGCAGCGGGTTGTCGGTCTGCTTTTCCAGCCGCACGTTGATGTAGGCCGTCAGGCCCAGGCCGATCTTCTCCGGCGGCACCAGGGCGACGTAGCTGGCGATGACGCCCGCCTCCTCCAGCCGGCGCACGCGGCGCAGCACGGCGGAGGAGGACAGCCCGGCCTCGCCGGCCAGCGTGTCGTAGGTGATGCGGCCATCCTGCTGCAGCGCGCGCAGGATGCGGCGGTCGATGGCGTCCAGCTCGATGACGGCTTCCATGGGCCTGATTTTGCAACTTTCCTGCGTTTTGCGAGATTCTCACGCCGCAGATTGCATGAAACCTGCGCTGCCCGCGCCGCAGAATTTTCGTTTTCGCTGGAGACGCCAATGGCCAAGTTCACTCCCTGGGACAACCCCATGGGCACCGACGGTTTCGAGTTCATCGAGTTCGCCGCGCCCGATCCGGCCGCCCTGGGCGAGCTGTTCCGCACCATGGGCTTCACGGCCGTGGCCCGTCACCGCCACAAGAATGTGACGCTGTATCGCCAGGGCGGCGTCAACTTCATCATCAACGCCGAGACCGACTCGTTCGCGCAGCGCTTTGCGCGGCTGCACGGCCCGTCCATCTGCGCCATCGCCTTCCGCGTGGACAACGCCGCCCACGCCTACCAGCGCGCGCTGGAGCTGGGCGCCTGGGGCTTCGACAACAAGGCCGGCCCGATGGAGCTGAACATCCCGGCCATCAAGGGCATCGGCGACTCGCTGATCTACTTCGTCGACCGCTGGCAGGGCAAGGGCGGGGCGCAAGCTGGCGCCATCGGCAACATCAGCATCTACGACGTGGACTTCGTGCCGCTGCTGGACGCCCAGGGCCAGCCGGTCGACCCCAACCCGGTGGGCCACGGCCTGACCGAGATCGACCACCTGACGCACAACGTCTTCCGCGGCCGCATGAAGGAGTGGTCGGAGTTCTACGAGCGCTTCTTCAACTTCCGCGAGGTGCGCTACTTCGACATCGAGGGCAAGCTGACCGGCCTCAAGTCCAAGGCCATGACCAGTCCCTGCGGCAAGATCCGCATCCCGATCAACGAGAGCAGCGACGACAAGAGCCAGATCGCCGAGTACCTGGACCTGTACCACGGCGAAGGCATCCAGCACGTGGCGCTGGGCACGACGGACATCTACGCGTCGGTCGAGGGCATGAAGGGCACGGGCGTGGCCTTCCAGGACACCATCGACACCTACTTCGACCTCGTCGACAAGCGCCTGCCGGGCCACGGCGAGAACGTCGCCGAGCTGCGCCGCCTGCGCATCCTGATCGACGGCGCCACGCACCTGGGCGTCGACAACGAGCTGCTGCTGCAGATCTTCACGAAGGAAGTGATCGGCCCGATCTTCTTCGAGCTGATCCAGCGCAAGGGCAACGAGGGCTTCGGCGAAGGCAACTTCAAGGCGCTGTTCGAGAGCATCGAGCTCGATCAGATCCGCCGCGGCGTACTGAAGGACAACGCCAAGGAAGCGGCCAGCACAGCCTGAGAGCATCAGGCCCGCACAAGCCCTCTTGACCGATAAGTCTACATATGTAGACTTATCGGCATGACACGCTCCCGCGCTTTCTCTCCCCAGGCTCTCAAGGCCCTGGCCGTGCTGGACGATGCCGGTGCTGACTGGCGGCATGGCTACGACCTCATCGCCCAATCGGGCCTGAAGTCGGGCACTCTCTACCCGCTGCTGATGCGGCTGGAGGCCGCCGGCCAGTTGGAGGCACGCTGGGAAGAATCGCCCATCGCCGGCCGCCCGCCCCGGCATGTGTACCGGCTGACCGAGGCCGGCATGGCCCTCGTCAACTCGATGGCCGACGCGCTAGCGGCGGCGCGCGCCACATTGCCCGGCGCGACTCCCGACGACAACGCCGATGCCGTGGAGCCGGCATGAGGCCCGCCCTGCCGCGCTGGCTCTGCGCCGGCCTGACCCGTGCTCTGATGGCCCTGGCCCAGACGCTGCTGCCCGCGCGCCGAGCGGACTGGGCACGCGCCATGCGGGCCGAGGTGCACGCCATCGACGATGCGCAAGACGCGCTGATCTACGCCTGGGGCTGCTTCACGACGGCCCTGCAGTTGGCAGCAGCTTCAGTCCGCACGGGTCTGCGCGCGCCGGACACCCTGGGCCTGGTCTGCACCTGCGGCGTCGTCGGCCTTGGCTGCGCCTTCATGGCCACACGCGACGCCCCGGGCAGTTACGCCTGGGTTAACGGCTTGTCGCTCGCGCTGGCCGGGGCCAGCTTCTGGCTGCTGCCCCGCGCACGGCTGCAGCAGGACGCCCGTTGGCGCGCGGCCACCACGTTCGCGCTGGGCGCCGTGCTACTTTGGGCCGCAGCCCCGCGGCCTGACGGGCTGGCCGCCGCCGGCTGGCTGCGCCTCGGCCCGCTGCCCGTCCAGCCCGCCTGGCTGCTGTGCCCGGCATGGTGGGCGGTGTCGGCGCCCGTGGAACGGACGACATCCGTGCCGCTGGGCTCCCGCATGCTGCAGGTCGCGGGGCTGGCGATGGGGCTGGCCGCCCTCGCCGCCCTCGCCCAGGCACCACTGCTGGCCATCACCACGGCGCTCCTGGCGGCGCGCGCGTTGCGGGCCCGGTCGGGCAGCCAGGTGCTGCTGGCCCTGCTGGCGCTCACCCTGGCACGAGGCGCCCTGGCACGCTGGACGGCGCCGCCCCCCAGCCCCTTTGTCGACGAGGTGCTGCAACTGGCCTTCACGCAAGGCCCGGCGCTGGGCGCGCTGATGACGGCGGCCTGGCTCACGCTGCTGCTGCCCGGCCTGCTGCACCGCCGCGCCCGCGAGCACGGCCTGGCCTGGGCCGCCCTGCTGATGCTGGCCCTGCCAGGCTGGCTGCCGGCGCCGGTGCTGGGCTTCGGCGGCAGCTTCATCGTCGGCTATGTGCTGAGCCTGACGATGCTGCCCACCGATGGCGACACGGCGTCCCGACAGCCATACGCGCCCGTCGACCGGACGCCCGCCCGGGACGCGCCCCCGCTACCCCGCGCCCGCCTGGCCTGACCTCCCCTTCACCTGCCGCACCGCACCCGCGGTGAGCTGCCGCATGGCCGAAAGCGCCTGCACTTCAAGAGGATTCCCGATGAATTTCCACCACCTGCGCCGCGTGGCGCACCGCCGGGCGCTGCCCTTGCTGATCCTGCTGGCGCTCCTTGCGCTGGCGGCACTCGCCTGGGGCCGGCTCACCGCGCCGCGGGGCGAGCAGGCCGTGAGCTTCGCGCCAGCCCGCCAAACCTGCGGCACGCTGGACGAGTTGCACTACTGCATCAACCAGCCCACGGGCCCGAGCGCCCCCGATCGTGTCTACCACCTGCATGGCCGCGGGCTGGATGCCGAGGCCTGGAACGACCCGACCTACTTCACTGCCCAGGTCCAGGGCGAATGGCAGCGCCTGGGCCTGCCGGCACCCACGGTCGTGACGCTGTCCTACGGGCCCGAATGGCTGCTGACGCCGAGCGGAAGGGCGCCGCGCAGCGGCCTGCTGGACCGCATCGGGCCGCAGATGGCGCAGCTGGAAGCCCGGCTCGACACCCAACTGGGCGCGCCCCGGCGGCGCATGCTGGTTGGCGAGTCCATGGGCGGCCTGAACGTGCTGGTGCTCGGCTTGAGCCAGCCGGGTCTCTTCGACAAGGTCGCCGCGCTGTGCCCGGGGGTCTACACAGACTCGCCGTTTGCCAGCCTGGGCACACTGCGTGCGGCCCTGCAGCGCACTGGCGCCGACCCCAAGATCGCCTTCGGCGTGTGGTGGCTGGCGCGCCAGCATGTGGCCGACGACGCCGAATGGGCCCGGGTGTCGCCGCTGGCCTTGATCGAGAACTTGGCCCGCGCCCCTCGTCGGCCCGCGCTTTATCTGTCTTGCGGTCTGTATGACCGTTATGGCAACTTCGAAGGCACGCAGGCGCTGGCGGCCCGCGCGCTGCAGCTGGGCCTGACGACCAACTGGCATCCGCTGTACGGCGGCCACTGCGCCATCGACATCACGTCGCTGGCGCGCTTCCTGGCAGAACCGGACTGACGGGTGCCAGGTCGCGCAGCGCGGCCTGCAACTGCTGCCAGGCGGCGTCGGAGTGCACCAGGCCCATATGCCCCACCGCATCCACCCGGTGGGCGCGCCCTTCGGCCTGGATGGCGGTGGCCGCCGGATTGACCACCTGGTCGCAGGGCGTCCAGAAGCAGTCGACATCCGGCAGGCCCGGCAGCGCTGCCAGCCAAGCGCTGCCGCGGCGCATCTGGGCCGCATTCGCGCCCAGGCCGAGCGCCGCCATGCGCGTGCCTTGGTGGGGCGACCCCAGCGTGATGGCTCGCGGCACCTCATGCGCGCGGCCGTGCCGCCGCCACCAGGCCCGCAGCGCCAGCCCGCCCATGCTGTGCGCGCACAGCACCGGCATGCGACCGGTGAGCGCCTTGAGCTGCTGCACGCCGGCCTCGATCTCATCGGCGTAATCGTCGATGCTGCCGAAGGCCGGCTCCAGCGTCGGCGCGACGAAAGCCACGCCCTGTGCGCGCAGCCTCCTCATCCAGCCGGTCCAGCGCCCGCGGTTGCATGCGAAGCCATGCACCAGCAGCACGCCAAGCGTCGCCCCGGCAGGCAGGTGGTCGGGCTCGGCCCATTCGCGCCACGGCTGGCGCCACGAGAACGCCAGCTCGCTGGCGGCCACCTCGCCGGCCCAGGCGCGCAAGAGCTGGCCCCAGCCCGGCGCCGGCCGGTTCACCCAGCGCAGCTGCACGAAGCCTCCGGCCAGCACCGCCGCGTGCAGCGCCAGCGTCAGCACGCCCCAGGCCCAGCCAAAACGCCAGCCGACGCCCAGCGCCAGCACCAGCCTGATCAACACCCAGATCCTTTGCAGTCGCGCATTCATCGCGCCAGTGTAGGAAGGCAGAATCGGCGCGACCCATGGACCCACTGAGCGCCGAATCCCTGCTGGCCCCGCTGCGCCAGGTCGATGCCGAACGCGAACGCCGTGCGGCCGAGCCCGAGCTGGCCGCGCGCGTCCAGGCGCTCAAGAGCTACCAGCAGCGCCGCTTCGCCCACACCTACGCCGACCTGCTGGCCACGCCACGCTATGCGGCCGCCACGCGCTTCTTCCTGCACGAGCTGTACGGCCCCGGCGACTACCGCCAGCGCGACGCCCAGTTCGCCCGCGTGATCCCGACACTGACGCGGCTGTTTCCCGCCGAGGTCGTCGACACCGTGGCCAAGCTCGCGCAACTGCACGCGCTGTCCGAGCGGCTGGACACGCGCATGGGCGAGCACCTGCCGTCGCCCGAGGTCACGGCCCGCGAGTACGCCATCGCCTGGCGTGCCTGCGGTGAGCCGGTGGCGCGCCAGCAGCAGATCGACCTGACGATGGCGGTGGGCGAGTCCTTGGACAGATTGACGCGCAAGCCGCTGCTGCGTCAGTCGCTGAAGCTCATGCGCGGCCCGGCACAGATGGCCGGCCTGGGCGCGCTGCAGACCTTCCTCGAAAGCGGCTTCGACACCTTCCGCGAGATGCGTGGCGCGGGCGAGTTCCTGTCCACTGTGCGACACCGCGAGAGCACATTGGCGGACGATTTGTTTCAGGCAAATCCCTTGGTCCTAGGGCAACTCCCCTAGTCTGCGCCGCAACCCGCCACGACCATCTTTGCCTTCACGCGAAGAGGCCTGCCGATGACCGCCGTCCTTGCCGACGTCCCCGAAGTGACATCCCGCACCAAGCCCTGGCTGGCCAGTTACCCCGCAGGCGTGCCCGCGCAGATCGACACCGGCGTCTACCGCTCGCTGGTCGACCTGCTGAACGAGGCCTTCCGCCAGCATGCGCAACGCGATGCGGCCATCTGCATGGGCCAGCGCATGCGCTTTGCGCAGATCGACGCGCTGTCGCAGCATTTGGGCGCCTGGCTGCAGGCCCAGGGGCTGAAGCAGGGCGACCGCGTGGCCCTCATGATGCCCAACCTGCTGCAGTACCCGGTGGCCATCGCGGCCGTGCTGCGCGCGGGCTTCGTGGTCGTCAACGTGAACCCGCTGTACACGCCGCGCGAGCTGGAACACCAGCTCAAGGACTCGGGCGCGCGCGCCATCATCGTGCTGGAGAACTTCGCCCACACACTGGCCGAGGTCTTCGCGCAGACCGACGTGAAGCACGTCGTGCTGGCCTCCATGGGCGACCTGCTGAGCTGGTGGAAAGGCCCGCTGATCAACTTCGCCGTGCGCCACCTGAAGAAGATGGTGCCGGAGTTCCGCCTGCCCGTCGGCGAGGGCAGCACGGTGGTGCGCTTCAACGAGGCGCTGGCCCATGGCGAGCGGCTGCACCTGAAGAAGCCCGAGCTGGGCCCCGACGACGTCGCCTTCCTGCAATACACCGGCGGCACGACCGGCCTGTCCAAGGGCGCCACGCTGCTGCACCGCAACATCGTCGCCAACATCCTGCAGGTGGAGGCCTGGTTCAATCCCATGCTGTCCAAGCTGCCCGGATTTGCCAGCGGTGACAAGCAGTTCACCAACGTCTGCGCGCTGCCGCTGTACCACATCTTCGCGCTGACGGCCTGCTTCATGCTGGGCGCGCGGATGGGCCACCTCAACATCCTGGTGCCCAACCCGCGCGACATTCCTGGTTTCATCGACACGCTGCGCGGCCACCGCATCCACATCTTCCCGGCCGTCAACACGCTGTTCAACGCGCTGGCCAACGAACCCGGCTTCTCGCGGCTGGACTTCTCCGAGCTGGTCATCTCCAACGGCGGCGGCATGGCCGTGCAGCAGGCCACGGCCGAGAAGTGGCTGAAGGTCACCGGCTGCCCGGTCGTGGAGGGCTACGGCCTGTCCGAGACCTCGCCGGCCGCCACCATCAACCCGCTGGACCAGCGCATCTTCAGCGGCAGCATCGGCCTGCCCATCTCGTCCACCGAGATCGCCATCCGCGACGACGACGGCCGCGACGTGGCCCTGGGCGAGCGTGGCGAGATCTGCATCCGCGGCCCGCAGGTCATGGCCGGCTACTGGAAGCGCCCCGACGAGACCGCCAACGTCATGACCGCCGACGGCTTCTTCAAGAGCGGCGACATCGGCATCATGGACGAGCGCGGCTACGTGCGCATCGTCGACCGCAAGAAGGACATGATCCTGGTCAGCGGCTTCAACGTCTACCCGACCGAGATCGAGCAGGTCGTCAACCTCTACCCCGGCGTGCTGGAGTGCGCCGCCATCGGCGTGCCGGACGCCAAGTCCGGCGAGGCGGTCAAGCTGTTCGTCGTCAAGAGCGACCCGGCGCTGGCCGAGGAAGACCTGGCCAGCTACTGTGCCGGGCAGATGACGGCCTACAAGCGGCCCAAGTTCATCGAGTTCCGCGACGAGTTGCCCAAGAGCAACGTCGGCAAGATCCTGCGCCGCGAACTGCGCACGACGACCGCCTGACGGCAGCCGCGCGCGGGCGGGCTTAGAACGGGTTGTTGCGAGCGCGGGTCAGCGCCAGCGCGCCCACCTGCTGCTGCGCCGTCGGGCCCAGCAAGGTGTCGCCGGCCCACAGCCACTGCGAGGTGGCATCGGCCTGCACGGTGCTGGTGGTGCAGTCCTGCGGTGCGATGTCCGTGCGGCAGGCGGCCTGCGTCACGTCCGTGTAGCCGAACGCGAAGGGGAAGCGCGCGATCTGCTGGATGGTCTCGTCGACCAGCACCAGGCCGATCAGCCGGCCATCGTTCAGCAGGTTCAGCCGCATGGAGATGTTGAACGCACTGCTCAACTCGTCCAGGAAGGCGGCGCGGTCGATATCGGTCTGCTGCTGTCGCTCGCGCTGGCCGAAGGGGGTCAGGCCCACGTCGAAGATGGTCGCGATCAGCACGCGGCCGTTGGCGTTGGCGATGCGGTTGGCCTGCTGGGCCAGCAGCTTGCCGCGGGCCTTGGCCTCGTTGATCAGCGAATCCTTGCTCTGCCGCGGGAACTCCAGGTACAGCTCCAGGATGTCGTTCACGCCGACCATGATGGACACCAGGTCGCGCGGGCCGAAACGGTCGTTGGACAGGTGCTGGTCGATCTTGTCGCGCACGTCGGCCACCTTGACGCCGGCGGCCGCATACATGATGCCCTGCGGCAGCGCGACGAAGTCGGTGTTGCACTGCGGGAAGACGAAACCGAAGCCGCTGGCCAGCACCTGGGTCCAGGTCGGGTTCAGGCGGCAGTCCACCTGCAGCGTATTGCCATCCAGGCCGTTGATGCCGTAGCGCTTGCCACTCTGCAGCACCGCGCCGCTCTCGTCGCCGAAGGCAATGATGCGGGTGGGCGCAAAGGGTTCGATCTGCGCGGTGCCCCCGCCGCCACAGCCGGCCATCAGCGCCGCAGCCGCCAGCGCGGCCAGTCCGCGCTTCAGATTCTTGGAGACAACACGTTGCATGACGATCAACTCAGGAACAGGGACAAATTCAATCGGTGAAGGCGGCGGCAGCCCGGCTGAGCCGGTCCCGCACGCCATCCCAGGCGGAGTCGCGCGGTGGCGCCTCGACCCAGATCTCCCGGGCGCCGGCCGCGTCCAACTGGCGCAGCACCGCGAACAACTCGTGGGCCGCCGCCGCCGGCTCGGCCGGCTGGGGCTGCCAGCGCCAGGCCGGCAGCCGGGCGCGTGAATATACCGCCACCCCTTCCAGCCCCCCGCTGGCCGAGGCGGTTGCCCAACGTAAAGCCAGCGCATCGGCATCCAGCAGCCGCACGCGGGCGCTGGGCGCGTAGTGGGCAGCCAGCGTGCCCGAGGCCTTGGGCGCCGCGGCATCGGGCTCGGCCAGCGGCTGGCCCAGCACGGCCTCGATGCGCGCGCGGCTCAGCAGGCCAGGGCGCAGCAGTGCCGGCCGCTCGCGGCTGCAGTCCACGATGCTGGACTCGATGCCCACCTCGCAGGCGCCGCCGTCCAGCACCATCAGGCCGGGGCCGAACTCCTCCACCACATGGCGCGCCAGCGTCGGGCTGACGCGGCCGAAGCGGTTGGCGCTGGGCGCCGCCACGCCCTGCACGCCCAGCACGCGCGCCGCGGCCAGCACCGCGCGGGCGACCGGGTGGGCCGGCGAGCGCAGCGCCACCGTCGCCTGGCGGCCGGCAGCGGCCTCGGCCACACCGGCGGCGCGCGGCACGATGACGGTCAGCGGGCCGGGCCAGAAAGCCTCCATCAGCCGACGGGCTGTGGCGGGCAGATGGTCGGCGAACGGCTCGGCGCCGGCCGCGTCCAGCACGTGCACGATCAACGGGTGGTCGCTGGGCCGACCCTTGGCGGCAAAGATCTTGGCGACCGCCTCGTCGCGATCCGCCCGCGCGGCCAGGCCGTAGACCGTCTCGGTCGGCAGGCCCAGCAGCTCGCCGTCCGCCAGGCGCCAGGCGGCGGCCTGGATGGAAGCGGGATCATTGCCGGGCAGCGCGGACATCAGAAGTCGGTGGGCAGGCCCAGGATGGCCGCGGCCTGCAGCGCCACCGCGTGTGCAGCCCGGGGCGTCTCGGCCGTGATGTTCAGGTGGCCCATCTTGCGGCCGTGCCGCGCGTCCGTCTTGCCGTACAGGTGCAGGTGCGTGCCGGGCAGCGCCAGCACGCGGCCCCAGGCCGGCGGCGTGGGGCCGCCCGCGTCGGAGAACCACAGGTCGCCCAGCAGGTTCAGCATGACGGAGGCCGAATGCTGACGCGGCTCGGGCAGCGGCAAGCCGGCCAACGCGCGCACCTGCAGCTCGAACTGCGACACATCGCAGCCGTCCATGGTCCAGTGGCCCGAATTGTGCGGGCGCGGCGCCATCTCGTTGACGACCAGCCGGCCGTCGGTGAGCCAGAAGAACTCGATGCACAGCACGCCGACATAGTCCAGGGCCTGCGCCACCTGGCGGGCGGCGCTCACGGCCAGCGCCTCCACCTCGGCCGGCACGTCCGGCGCCGGCACCTCGGTGACGGCCAGGATGCCGCCGCGGTGCAGGTTCTGCTGCACGGGCCAGTTGACGGCCTGGCCGTCGGCGCCGCGCGCGACCAGCACGCTCAGCTCGCGTTGAAGCGGCAGCAGCTGTTCCAGCACGCAGGGCACGCGCTTCAGGCCTTGCCACGCCTCGGCCAGCTCGGCCGGCGTGGACACGCGCACCTGGCCCTTGCCGTCGTAGCCCATGCGGCTGGTCTTCAGGATGCCCGGCAGCAGGCCCATGTCCACCGCCGCCAGCTCGATGTCGTTGGTGATGACCGCATGCGGCGCGCAGGCCACACCGGCGGCCTGGAAGTGCGCCTTCTCGACCGCGCGGTCCTGGCACACGGCCACGGCGGCGGCGGACGGCGCGACGACGCGCATGTTGGCCAGCGTCTCCAGCGCCACGGCGGGCACGTTCTCGAACTCGGTGGTGATCGCGTCGCAGTCGCGCGCCAGCTGGGCCAGGCCCACCGGGTCCAGGTAGTCGGCCTTGATGTGCTTCTCGGCCACCGAACCGGCGGGGCTGACGGCGTCCGGGTCCAGCACGATGCAGCGGTAGCCCATGGCCTGGGCGGCGTGCACGAACATGCGGCCCAGCTGGCCGCCGCCCAGCACGCCCAGCGTGGTCGGACCCGGCAGCAGCGCGCTCAACGCAGTTCCTCGGTCATGGCTAGCGCCGCCGCGGTCTGCCGGGCACGGAAGGCTTGCAGCTTCGCCAGCAGCGCCGCGTCGCCCGTCGCCAGCATGGCCACCGCGAACAGCGCCGCATTGGCCGCGCCGGCGGTGCCGATGGCGAAGGTCGCGACCGGGATGCCCTTGGGCATCTGCACGATGGAGTGCAGCGAATCGACGCCCTGCAGATGGCGGCTGGCGACCGGCACGCCCAGCACGGGCACCGTCGTCTTGGCGGCCAGCATGCCGGGCAGGTGGGCCGCGCCCCCGGCGCCGGCGATGATGGCCTTCAGCCCCCGGCCGGCCGCCGCTTCGGCGTAGGCGAACATCTGGTCGGGCATGCGGTGGGCCGACACGACCTGCGCCTCGAAGGCGACACCGAACTCGGTCAGAATCTCGGCAGCCTGCTTCATCGTTTCCCAGTCGCTGCTGGAGCCCATGACGATGCCAATGATGGCGTCGGGGTTCGTGGGGGCTGGGGTAGGCAAGGCGCGCTCCGGGGCTCTGGAAAGCCTCGAATTGTAGAAGCCGCGATTCCACCTCCCCCTCGCCATGATCGACATCACCCTCCAGAACTTCGAAGCCGAACTCATCACCGCCTCGCAGAGCCAGCCCGTGCTGCTCGACATCTGGGCGCCGTGGTGCGGCCCCTGCCGCACGCTCGGCCCCATCCTGGAGAAGCTGGAGACCGCCTACGCCGGCCGCTTCACGCTGGCCAAGCTGAACAGCGACGAGGTGCCCGAGATCGCGTCGCAGCTGAGCCAGATGTTCGGCGTGCGCAGCATCCCGTTCTGCGTGATGTTCGTGGACGGCCAGCCGGTGGACGGCTTCGTCGGCGCGCTGCCCGAGGCGCAGATCCGCGAGTTCCTGGACAAGCACGTGCCGGCCGGCGAGGAGCTGGAGGCTGCGGCCGACGTGGCCGAGGCCGAAGACCTGATGGCCGACGGCGACCTGGAGGCCGCGCTGGCCAAGCTGGCGCACGCGGTGCAGACCGACCCGGCCAACGAGGCCGCGCGCTTCGACTACGTGAAGGCCCTGCTGGAGCTGGGCCTGGTGGGCGACGCACGAGCAGCGTTCGCGCCCGTGGCAGCCAAGGCCGCCGACACCATCACGCCGCATGCCCGCTTCGCCGCACTGGCCGTCTGGCTGGCCGCCGCCGAAGCCGGCCCCGCTGACACAGCCACGCTGCAAACGTCGATCGCGGCCAACAAGCGCGACTTCGACGCCCGCCTGCGCCTGGCCCAGCACCACCTGGCCGGCCAGCGCTTCACCGAGGCCATGGACGAGCTGCTGGAAATCATCATGCGCGACAAGACCTGGAACGGCGAGGCCGCGCGCAAGACCTATGTGGCCATCCTGGAGCTGCTGACCAAGCCGGCGCCCAAGCCGGCCGCCGAAGCCAATGCCGGCGGCAAGCTGGAGATCGCCGGCAAGGCCGCCGTGGTCCAGAGCGACCCGCTGATCGACCAGTACCGCCGCAAGCTGTCGATGGCGCTGTTCTGAAGCACTGCGGGCGGTTCGGGCCGAGCGCCGGGCCGCCCCAAGCCGGCCCGTCAGGCGATGTGCTTGCGGCTCGATGCCGCAAGCATCGCCGCCCCCTCGGGGGCTGAGGCCGGACACAGGGCGCCCAGTGGGCGGCCTGAGCCTGCCGCAGGGCTGAGGCGTGAGCCGGAGCGCGGTCTGCAAGACCGACCAGGCTCGCCCGCGTCCAGCGGCGCGAGACTGGGCGAGGGCCTCAAGGAACGCGGCCCTGGCTGTTGCGGATCTCGCGCAGCTTCACGCACTCGGCGTGGTTCTGGAACACGGGCCGCTCGCACTGCCGGTCTATGCACCAGGCGCGCGCCAGCAGCACGCGCCTGCCGCAGGCCTCGCTGGGGCTGGCCGCCTCGCCCGCGGCCGGCACCGATGCGGCGGCCGACGTGCTCGGCCTGGCTGCAATGCCGGGCGTCGCTGCCGCAGGCTCGGGCGCCGCGAACACGGGGCTGCGCGGCACGGGGCGGGCGTCACCGGCCTTGTCGGCGACCACGGGCCTGGGCGCCGGCTCACGGCGCGGCGCAGGCGCCGAGGCGGCGGGTCGGGGCGCGCCCCCCGCCACGACAGGAGCCGGCTGCGGCTTGACGACCGGTGAGGCGATGACCGACGAGGCCGGCGCGCTGGCCACCAAGGCCACCGAGGCCATGGACGTCGGCGCCGACGCAGCCAGCGGCTCGGACGCAGCAGCAAGCGGCGACGCCGGGGTCGGCGGCGCCTGCCTGCCGAGGTTGTCGCGCACCTGCATCACGAAGAAACCCAGCAGCAGCACCGCGGCCACCACGCCGCCGCCGATGAGCGCGCGGCTGGGCCCGCCGGCCTTGGCCGCGGGCGCGGCCGGCACCGGCGCCACGGCGGCTGCAGGCGGCGCGGGCGGCTCCGGCGGCCGGGGCGCGGCGCGCTTGCCCAGCGGCACGACGATGGTGGCCGAGCCCTCGTCATCGGGCGGGGCCTGCACGGTGTCGGCAAACTCCAGGTCCAGCGGCGCGGCCGGCGGCGGTGGCGCCACCGTGCGCGGCGGCGCGGCGGAGGGCTCGGGCACGGGTGCACGGCCGTCCAGCACCTCGCGCCAGGCGGCGGCGTTCTGCGGTCGCTGGTGCGGCGGCACGCGCAGCGCCCAGTCCAGCCCGGCGAGGAAATGCGGCGAATAGCCTTGCACGGCCAGCGGCGCCAATTCGTCGCCCATGGCGCGCGCCGTGCAGGGCGGCGGCGGGCGGCCGGTCAGCAGGTCGTGCATGGACGCGGCCAGCGCGTAGAAGTCGGTCCAGGGGCCTTGCTTCAGGCTGGTCGCCTCGGCGTACTGCTCGATGGGTGCATAGCTGGGCTTCAGGATGGCCGTGAAGACCTGGGTGCGGTCGCCGATGGCCTGGCGGGCCGCGCCGAAGTCCAGCAGGATGGGCGGGCTGCCGTCGGCCGGCATGAAGATGTTGTCGGGCGCCACGTCGCGGTGCCACACGTTCTGCGCATGCAGCACCGCCAAGCCGCCCAGCACGGCGTCGAACACGCGCCGCAGCCAGGCCTCGGGAGGCGGCGTGGGCTGGCCCTTGCGCGCCTCGCGCAGGTTCTGGCCGATCAGCCGCGGCATGGCCATGTAGGCCGTGCCGTTGGCCTCCCAGAAACGGTAGACCTTCAGCAGCGAGGGGTGGTCGAAGCGAGCCAGCAGCTTGGCCTCGTTGACGAAGCTGCGCCGGCCCAGGTCGAAGGTCTCCTTCATGGAAATGGAGCGCACCGACACCTGGGACTGCCCGTCGCGCTGGGCGAACTGGCTGGGCATGTACTCCTTGATGGCGACCTCGCGCTCCAGCGAGTGGTCGCGCGCCAGGTAGACGATGCCGAAGCCGCCCACGCCCAGCGTGCCGAGGATCTCCAGTTCGCCGAAACGCGTGCCGGCGGGCAGGGCGTTGAGGCTGTCGTCGTCGCGGGCGTCGGCGGTCATAGGCCGACGAGAGTACCGCAGCGCCCCCGGGCGCCAACCCTCGCAAGCCCTTAGCGGCGGGGGGCGGGGCGTGGCGGAGTGCTCGGTCGTGGGGTACGCCCGCTAGTCTTCGCTGCGTCGCGCCAAGCCCGAGACGATGCTCACCAGCAGCAGGCCGGCGATCCAGCCGAACAAGGTCTCGAACCAGACCAGCCAGCGCACGACATGGGCGGCACCGACCTCCGTCCACTCGTCCCACAAGCCGGCCTTGGGCGTCGTCACACGTGGCCCCCAAAACTTCTCCTGGCCCAGGTCCACCAGCGGCAGCATGATGTCCAGCGAATAGGCCAGCGGGCTGAAGGTCGAGTAGTCTGCAGGCAGAGGGTCGCAGAGATACCAGTTGCCGGCGTTGGGCACGCCTCTGGTTGCGGCGGCCGTGGCTGCCGGACTGTCGGGCACGCATTGCGCGTACCGCGGGTTCTGGAACACCAGCGGGTCCGCCGGCCCGATGGCGTTGTGGGGCGGCAGGGCCAGGCACCAGAACAGGCCGGAGCAGACCAGCCAGACGCCGAACATCCAGGCCACCAGACGCATGGGACGGTAGCCATAGCCGCTCAACAACCCGAACAGCCAATGACCGGTCCGCGCGAGAGTGCGTTTCCCCCGGGCCACAGGCATCCAGGTGTCCGGCGGTGACTGGCCGATACGGTCCGCCACACGCATCTGCTGCTCGAAGGCGATGGCAATCTGGCGCGCATCTTCGGCGTGTCCCATCTCACGCAGCACGTGTTGCAACTGACGCCAAGGCTGGGGGCGGAAGTCCTTGCCGCAGTGGTCTGCCCGCTGCTTGTGCAACCATGCCAGGCGCTCACTTGCGCCGGTGGGAGCGGCGCCGCCAAGAGCACCATAGTGCAACCCATCCAGCACTGACCCTTTGCACCAGGCGTTGCTAGCGTCTGCCAGGACAGCGACCCGCATGTATGCAGCATTCACGAGCACAGCATGCGCGAATCCGCCAAGGAAGAAGCCCCCTTCGACGATGGTGCTTTCGACAGAGAGCGCGTTGCCCTGCTTGACGTCAAACCGCGCACCCCTGCATTCCAGATTGCCTCCAATCTGCGCGCCCAACAGACGAACCTCACCGGATGCGCGGAAACCTTCGCCTAGGAAAACAGTTCCCTTCACGACAGCGCGATCCGCCGAAAGTGCGTCTCCCTTTCTAACAGTGAACTGCCCGCCACTGCAGTCCAGGTTTCCATGGATCTCGGCACCCAGCAACCGGACTTCACCAACTGCCTCGAAGCTCCCACTAAGAACCACGTCACCTTTGACGACAGCACCATCGGCAGAAATAGCTTCTCCTTCATCAGCTTCAAACCTTGCGTCACTGCAAGCCAGATTCCCGCCGATCCGCGCCCCAATCAACCGCACCGGGCCCGTCGACTTGAATCCCCTCCGCAAAAACAGGCCGCCATCACAATGCAGTCGATCAGCACTCATCCCTCGGCAAAGAAGGCTGCCCTCAAGCGAGACCAGCCCCATAACTTTGACGTCGTAAGCCATCAGGGGCGAACTGAACCGGCAGTGAATAAGCGCCAAGGTGTGCGAGATCCGACAGCCGCACAGGTCTAGCCTGTCGACGATGCTTGCTCCCGCCAAATGCACACCTTGCTCGTGCACCGGCGCGCGAGCATCCCCCCCCAGAAGGAGAAAGCGAAGAAATGCGGCTCTCACGCGACGCGACTCATCGCTCACTTCTGGCAACGAATCACCCAGTTCAGCCAACTCACCTAGCCGGCACGCCCGCAACAAGACCTGTTCGGCAGGCAGCAGCGGTAGGAAATCCGCCAACGACCGCCAAGCAATTAGCCTGGCGCCGACAGCACGACGCCGATAGGCAAGCGGCCGTTGCGGCCTCGAAGTTTGTTGTGCCATGCGGCGCCCTCCCTGGTGCGCTTCGATCAAGCGCTCGCAGTGTCTCCGCCAGCATCAGGCCGGTCTCTCCGCATTGCCACGGAGGACCGTCGCTCAGCGCGGCGGGTGGCGCAGCCCCGCGGCGTCCAGCCGTTCGGCCCAGTCGCGCCGCTGCGCGGCGTCCTGGGCGCGGGCCGCGGCGGCGGCCTCGGCCTCGCGGGCGGCCAGCGCCGGCTCGCCCAGCCGCTCGTAGACCTGGGCCAGCCGGGCGTGCAGTGCGGCGCATTCGTCGATGTCGCAGCGGCTGGCATCTTCGGCCTGCACCTCGATGGCGGCCTGGTCGGCCAGCGCCCGCGCGCGCAGCGCCTGGCTGGTGTGGGTCCAGCACCAGGCCAGGTCGGCCAGCAGGCTGATGCCCAGCCGCGCCAGGCCGCCGGCCAGCGCCGCGGGCAGGTGGGCTTCCAGCAGCGCGGCGGCCTCGGCGTGCTCGCCCTGCACGGCCAGCAACTGGGCGCGCAGCAGCGGCGTCAGGTCGGCGCGGGCGGAGCCGCCCACGGCGTCGTCGTAGCGGTCGATGGACTCGATGCCCAGCAGCCGGGCCGGCCCCTCGCCGGGCTCGCCGGCCAGCGCGGCGTGGCGGATGCGCAGCGCGCGCATCAGCGTCTGGTTGTAGAGCAGCCCGGCCAGCGCCGCGTCGTCGCCTTCGGCGATGGCGTGCTGGCGGGCCCAGGCGTACCAGGGCGTGGCGGCTGCCTCGCCCTCGGCCAGGCTCCAGGCCGAGGCCAGCGCGGTGGCGACGCGGTAGGCGACGCCATGGTCGGCGGGCTGCAGCGCGGCCAGCGAGGCCCGGGCATGCTCGACGACGCTGGCGATGTCGCGGCCGACGAAATCCATCTGGGCCAGCCAGGCATCGGCCTGGGCCTGCAGCGACGTGCGGCCGGCGGCCGCGGCCATCACGCGGGCGCGCCGCACGCGGTCGCGGCCGTCGCCGCCGAAGGCGCCGAAATAGGCCATCAGCCCTTCGGCCAGATGCAGCCAGGCCGCCAGTTCGACACGTGGATGCACCAGCGCGCGGGCGTGCAGGCGGTCCAGTTCCTCGCGGGCCTCGGCCTCGCGGCCGTGGCGCAGCCACAGGATGGCGCGCTGGGCCTGCAGCACTGCGCTGCGCGCCGGCATCGAAGCGACAGCGGCGATCTCGCCGTCGAGCTTCTGGGCCAGCCGGCTGCGCAGCTTGACGTTCATGACATCAGGCGGTCAGCCGCTGCAAGGCCTCTTCGTACTTCTGCACGGTCTTGGCGATGACCGCGGGCGGCAGCGCCGGCGCGGGCGCGGTCTTGCCCCAGGGCTTGCCGTCCACGGTGGCCTGCTCCAGCCAGTCGCGCACGAACTGCTTGTCGTAGCTGGGCGGGTTGATGCCTTCCTGGTAGCCCTCGACCGGCCAGAAGCGCGAGGAGTCGGGGGTCAGCACCTCGTCCATCAGCGTCAGCTGGTTGCGCTCGTCCAGGCCGAACTCGAACTTGGTGTCGGCAATGATGATGCCCTTGGTCAGCGCGAAGTCGGCTGCGCGCTGATAGAGCTGGATGGAGATGTCGCGCACGCGGGCGGCGAGGTCGGCGCCGATGATGTCGGCGGCGCGCTCGAACGAGATGTTCTCGTCGTGGTCGCCCATCTCGGCCTTGGTGGCCGGCGTGAAGATGGGCGCAGGCAGCTTGTCGGCATTGCGCAGGCCCGCGGGCAGCTTCACGCCGCAGACGCTCTGCGTCTTCTGGTACTCGGCCCAGCCGCTGCCGGCCAGGTAGCCGCGCACGACGGCCTCGATGGGCAGCGGCTTCAGGCGCTTGACCAGCATCGCGCGGTCGCGGATCTGCGTGCGCTCGGCGTCGGTGGACACGGCCGACAGCGGATCGTCGCCGGTCAGGTGGTTGGGGACGATGCCGTCCAGCTTGTCGAACCAGAACAGCGCCATCTTGGTCAGCAGCGCGCCCTTGCCGGGGATGGGCTCGCCCATGATGACGTCGAAGGCCGACAGGCGGTCGCTGGCGATCATCAGGATGCGGTCCTCGCCGACGGCGTAGTTCTCGCGCACCTTGCCGCGGCCGAGCAGGGGCAGGGAGGTCAGGCTGGATTCGTAGAGGGCTTGAGGCATGGCGGCGGATTTTAGGTGCCGGGCCCGCCGCCAGGCTTCGTGCTCAGCGAGGCGGCACGGCGGCAAAGCCGACGTAGCGCGCCGTGAAGCGGGCGTGACCCTCGCGGGCGAAGGCGGCCTGGTCCCAGTCGCCGGGCAGCAACCGGGCGGCGAACTCGGGCCGGAAACGATAGACCTGGGCCGGCAGCGCCGTGCCGTCGGCCAGCGTGACGACGACCGCGACGCGCTCGTACTCCTCGCCCTCGAAGGCGTCCAGCCGTGCCCACGCGGCGGCGTCCACGTCGCGGTAGAGCCGCCCGGCGACCACGCCGCCGGGCGCGGCCTGCAGCCCGGGGTAGTCCTGGCCCCGCACCGGGTGACGCTTGTGGCCCGCCAGCGAGGCGGGCTCGCCGGCGAATTCACGCCCGCAGACGCGGGCCATGATGTCGACCCACATCAGCGAGCCGTAGGTGAAGGCGTGGGCGGTCACTGCACCCTTCACTGCACCTTTTGCGCCAGCTCGCCGCGGGCGTAGGCCGCGGCGGTGTCGACCAGCGTGCGCGGCTTGATCTTGCCGGCCTGGCCTTCGCAGCCGAACTGCAGGTAGCGCTCCTTGGCGATCAGCTTGGCGGCCTCGCGGGCCGGCTTCAGCCACTCGCGGGCGTCGAACTTGTCGGGGTTCTCGGCCAGGAACTTGCGCACCG
>CBFGPX010000043.1:0-21980 GCA_965650725.1 uncultured Comamonadaceae bacterium
CTTGGCGCCGATCTCGAACATGCGCATGGCCAGACCGTAGCGCTCGCTGTCGGCCTCCTGGCGCACGTAGCCCAGGCCCTTCATGGTCTGCAGGAAGCGGTAGACCGTCGCCTTGGGCATGGCCAGGCGCACCGACAGGTCGGTGATGCCGATGTCGCTGCGTTCCCCGAGAGCGTTCAGGATGGCGAACACCTTGAGAACCGCGGCGACCGATTCGGGTTGCTTTGAGTCGCCAATGTCTTCGTCCATCGTTTTGATTCTTTCGGGCGCGTGTTCCGGATGGCGGATTCTGACTCAGACCCGACGTGGGCCGACGCCAGCGCGGATTTGCTCAGCAAGTCGATCGGGGTCGGCGGGCTGCAGGCCGCGGGTTTCGTAGGCGTCGGCAGGGCGCCAGCCCGCATCGGCGGCCAGGGTGTCGGTCGGTCGGGCGGCGTTCCAGGCGGCCACGAGGTCCACCGGGCGACCATTGAGCCGGCTGCCACGGTCGGCGAGCGCACTGCCCTTGAGGCGGCGGATCAGCTGGCCGGCCGGGACGCCCGGCGGCAACTGCCAGTGGTTGAACTCGCTGACGATCTGCGACTGGTAGCCGATGCCCAGGGAGTAGCCGAAGTCCTCGGCGCGGTCGGCGCTGAAAAGGTTGCAGGCCACGTGCACGCGGCCGTAGCGCACGCGCGGCGTGCGCTCCTTGCAGCCGTGGAAGTGGTTGTGGTGCAGCGTGACGCGCAGCTTGCCGATGTCTTCGGTGTGCTTTTCGTCGCCGCCGATCAGCATGGTCTTGTCGTGGCTGCTGAAGCGGCACCAGGACACGGTGATCAGGTCGCCGCCGTGCGTGATGTCCAGCAGCCCGTCGTGATGCTGCACGCGGCGGCCCAGACGCACGGGTTCGAGGTGGTCGGGGCGCTTGCCGTCGCTGAGGCTGCAGTGGTCCACCCACACGCGCCGGGCGCCGGTGATGCTCAGCGGGTCGTACTCGGAGTTCCACTCGCCGTGGCCGTTGTCGCGCGGCTCCCAGGCGGGGAAGTGGTCGTAGGCGTCGGACAGATCCAGGTCGCGCACGATGACGTTCTCGACCTTGTCCAGCAGCAGCGTGCCGTGCTGGAAGCCGGCACCGGGCGCGGCGCCGATCAGCGTGGTGTTGGACGGCACGCGCACGACGATGGCCGCGGCCTGCCGTTTGGCGGAGCGCTCGCGCGCCTCCTCCAGCGGACCGGCGGGGTCGGCGCGGCCCCAGGTGGCGGGGTCGTAGGCGCGGTCGAAGGCGTCGAAGCTGAAGGCCGGGTCGCGGAAAGACTCGACACCACCGGGGCCCAGGTCGATCAGCGTGTGCACGCGGATGATCTTGGGCGTGTCGCCCAGCTTCAGCGCGGCGTCCAGGCCGGCGCGGTCGCGCACGTCGAACACGTGCTCGGGTCGGGCACCGGCGCCGCCGGTGGTCTGGCCGACGGCTGCCCAGCCGAGCGGGCGGTCCGCCGCCGGCGGCGTCGTGCTCGCGCAGCCGGTGAAAGCGGGCAGGGCAGGCAGGGCGGCGAGGGCCAGCAGGTCGCGGCGGGTGAAGTTCATGGCTGTCGGTTGTTGAACTCGGTCAGGCGGTCGGCGTCGGGCGGGCGGCGCGAGGTGCTGGCGGCCCAGGCGCCGACGTGGGCGCCGATCTCGCTGTCGCGCACGACGGCCATGCCATTGGGGCTGGTGCCGGCGACCCAGGTGCCGGCCTTCACGCCGGCATCCCAGGCGCGGCCCAGGGCGGTGGCGCCGGGGTTGATGCCGGGCTCGCCGATGAAGCGGCTGTGCGTGACGAGGAAGCCCTGCTTCAGCCCCGGCGGCGTGCTGGGTGCGAGGACGATGCCGCCCTGACCGGGCTTGCGAAGGTGGGCGCGCGTCAGCAGGGTGGACTGCTCGATGACCAGCGTGGCGGCGCCGAAGATGAAGTCCACGTCGCCGGCGATGAGGCTGTGACGGATCAACTGGCGGGCGGGGGCATCGGGCGCGCGGCGCTTGACGTACAGCGTGTCCTGGTGGCCCAGCAGGCGCACGTTCTCCAGCTGGATGCGGTCGCCGGTCAGCGTCAGCGCGACGGCCTGCGCGCCGACGTTCTCGCCCAGCGCCGCGGGGAAGGCCTCGCCGCGGCGGCCGGCGTCCATCGCGTCGTTGGCGACGGTCAGGTGCAGCAGCTGTACGTCGTCGCTCTGCACCAGCATGCTGGTGCTGCCGCTGGTGCCGATGGTGGTCTTGCCCAGCTCGGGCCAGCAGGGGTGGGACGGTTCGTTCTCGCCCTTGGGTTGGCCGGAGAAGCGGTTGTCCACCAGCACGACGGCCGCGGCGTCCAGCGCCGTGCCGACCAGCGCCAGCGGCACCTTGTCCTTGATGCACAGCGGGCCGCGGTAGGTGCCGGGCTGGATCTGGATGACCCAGCGCCTGCCGTCGCCCTTGCCGGCCTCGGGCAGCTTGTCGATGACGGCCTGCAAGGCGTCGCCTGGCTTGACGACGAAGTCGGGCGTGGCCATCGCCAGGTCAGCCAGCGGTGCGGGCGTCCAGTCGGCCAGGTAGGCCGCCGTCGTGTGCGCGGCGGCCTGTTCGGCGGTCAACTGCGGGCGCTGCGCCTGCGCCGTCGTCGCCAGCGCAGCCAGGGCGAGTGCAAGCAGCTTCACAGGTCGGCCAGGTAAAGGGCCGGCTCGACGCCGCTTTCACGCTCCTTGTCGCAGCTGAACAGCACTTGCTTGTTGTCCGGCGTGAAGCTGGGATGCGGGTGCGTGACCTGGCGGTCATCCTTGTAGACGTCCCAGCCGCTGTCGTGGCGGGCGATGGGCCGCGTCGTGCCCGCCTTCAGGTCGAACAGGTGCAGGTAGGGGTCGCCCACCAGCATCGCGTTGCTGGCCGTGCTGTCGTGGCTGACCTTGCCCACGCCGTCGCCGACGATCAGCGTGCCGTCGTAGTTGCTCATCAGGTGCGAGCATTGCGGCATCGTGGTCAGCACCTTGTTCTGCAGCGTGACCGGGTCCAGGCTGCAGATCCAGCGCTCGGGCGAATTGGTGTTGTATGACACGTAGATCATCGCGCTGCCGTCCGGCACCCAGAACTCGTGCGTGCAGCTCTCGCCTTCGCTGTGCTCCTTGCCGCAGCGGCGGTTGGTGCCGTCCTCGTCGATGAACCACATGCGCGCGTCGATCAGGTCGTGCGGGCCTTCGTGGCAGTAGGCGACGGTGTTGTCGTCGAAGGGACGGTACTGCGGGTGGCCAAGCCAGCCGCGCTGCTCCAGGATGACGGTGCGCCGACCCGTGGACAGGTCCACCGAGAACAGCCGGCACAGCGGCTTCTTGTGGAACATCTCGTTGAACTTCTGCCAGGTGTTCAGCGGGAACCAGTCCTCGGCGGCGATCTCGATGCCGACGATCTTGGTGCAGGCGCTGTTGCTGACCCAGGTGCCGTAGCCGACCCAGGCGTCGGGCACGACGTACAGCACTTCTTCCTTCAGCGTGGCCAGATCCAGCCGGATGAACTGGCGCTTGTCGCGCACGAAGAAGAGGTATTTGTCATCGGGGCTCAGGAAGCCGCCGAAGGTGTTCTCGCCGGCGCCGTCGGTGAGCTGGATGGCGGTCTGCGTGTCCAGGTCCAGCAGGTGGTAGTTCCAGTTCGGGCTGGGGTGGGGGCCGAACTCGCCGCCGAAGATCAGCTTGCGGCCATCGTTGGTGAAGCACTTCTGATAGAAGTAATTCCGATGGCAGGTCACGTCCGGCGGCGTCAGGCGCGTGACGCGGGCCCCGGTGTCGGGATCCTCGCGGGTGAGGAACTCGAATTTGCGTTCGGTGGATTTCATGGCGGCATCCTCGTGGGTGCGTTGACTTGCGGGCCGAGCGCCGGGCCGCCCCAAGCCGGCCCGCGCTGGCGATGTGCGAGCGGCTCAACGCCGCGAGCATCGCCGTCCCCTAGGGGGCTGAGGCCGGACACATTGAGCCCACTGGGCTCGATGTGCCTGCCGAAGCGTAGCGGCCGTTGGCCGCTGCGCGGTCCCGACTGGGCTCGCCCGCGTTCAGCGGCGCGAGACCAGGCAAGGGGCTTTTACCTCGCGAGCCAACCGCCGTCGACAGCAATGGTGTAGCCGTTGACGTAGTCCGACGCCGTCGAGGCGAGGAACACGACCGGGCCGGCCAGGTCCTCGGGCTTGCCCCAGCGGCCGGCCGGGATGCGCTCCAGGATGGCGCTGTTGCGCTGCTCGTCGGCGCGCAGCTGGGCGGTGTTGTTGGTGGCCATGTAGCCCGGGGCGATGGCGTTGACGTTGATGCCGTGCGAGGCCCACTCGTTGGCCATCAGGCGCGTGATGCCCATGACGCCACTCTTGCTGGCGGTGTAGGAGGGCACGCGGATGCCGCCCTGGAAGCTCAGCATGGACGCGATGTTGACGATCTTGCCGCCGCTGCCCTGGGCCATGAACTGCTTGGCGACGGCTTGCGACAGGAAGAAGACCGACTTCAGGTTCAGGTCCATGACGTCGTCCCAGTCGGCTTCGGAGAACTTGATGGCGTCCTCGCGGCGAATGATGCCGGCGTTGTTGACCAGGATGTGCACGGTGCCGTTCAGCGCCTTGGCCTGGGCGACCAGGTCGGGGATGCAGCTGATGTCGCCGAGGTTGGCGCGCAGGTCCAGGAACTTGCGGCCCAGCGCCTCGACGGCGGCCTTGGTCTCGTCCGGCTCGGAGACATTGACGCCGACGATGTCTGCGCCCGCCTGGGCCAGCGCCAAGGCCATGCCCTGGCCGAGGCCGGTGTTGCAGCCGGTGACGATGGCCGTCTTGCCGGCCAGGCTGAAGTTCTGAAGCACCATGGTGTTGTTATCCGATCAAGGCAATTAGTTCACGGGCCTGAGGCCCGCTTGAGGGGTGGCCCGGTTCACATCACCGTCGATCCTGCTCAAGATGTGCGCCGTGCCGAACGCGAAACCGTTGTACCGGGATGGTTGAAACGCGGTTCCAAAAATTCGGTTCACCGACTTTAGGTGTGGCGCAAGTGTTGCGGAATCATGGTTTCTAATTAGTGAACCGATGTTCCGATTTTGCCAGCTTCCCCCTATCATCGTCTACAAGCAAGCTCACAGAAACCTTCTGTGACCGCCTGTTAACCGGGCCGCAACGACTGTTCGTAGGCGTTTCGGCCGATGCGGCGCCCGCACTGCAGCGGAGTCGCGCCAAGAACGTCGGGTGCCCCGCGAGCGCCCGGGCCAGAACCAGCCCCAGACCCCAGAGTCGCCAGCCACGTGCACAGGCGACCAATTAGCACCAGGAGACCCTCATGCCCGCATTCCGTCCTGCCTTGAGCCCCGTGGCCCTGGCCGCAGCCCTGATCGCCGCCCCCGCCTGGGCGCAGACCGCGCCCGCCAACCAGTTGGAGACCGTCACGGTCACCGGCATCCGCGCGTCGCTGGAGAGCGCGCTGAATGCCAAGCGGCAGGAAAAGGGCATCGTCGATGTCATCAAGGCCGAGGACATGGGCAAGTTCCCGGACACCAACCTGGCCGAGTCGCTGCAGCGCATCCCCGGCGTGGTGATCGACCGTGACGCCGGCGAAGGTCGCAACATCACCGTGCGCGGCCTGGGTGGCGACTTCGCCCGCACCCGCATCAACGGCATCGAGGCGCTGGCCACCACCGGCGGCACCGACAGCTCCGGCGGCGCCAACCGCACCCGCGCGTTCGACTTCAACGTCTTCGCGGCCGACCTGTTCAACTCGCTGACGGTGCGCAAGAGCAGCTCCGCCGATGTGGACGAGGGCTCGCTGGGCGCCACCATCGACCTGCAGACGGCCCGCCCCTTCGACATGAAGAAGTTCGCGGCCGCCGTGTCCGTGAAGGGCACCTACAACGACCTGCGTGGCAAGGTCACGCCCAAGACCTCGTTCCTGATCTCCAACACCTTTGCCGACGGCAAGGTCGGTGCGCTGCTGTCGGGCGCCTATTCCAAGCGCAAGGTCTACGAAGAAGGCTTCAGCACCGTGCGCTGGGACAACGGCCCGTCCAGCGGCGGCTGGTGCCCGCCCCAGGGTGTGACGACCGGCCTGCCGGCCGGCTCCACCGCCACCACCTGCGGCCCGGCGGCCCAGGGTGTGGCGCGCCTGCCGAACACGGCGGCCAATCTGGCGGCCTACACCGAGGCCAGCAAGGCCACCAACTTCCACCCGCGCCTGCCGCGCTACGGCCGCCTGACGCACGACCAGGAACGCCTGGGCCTGACCGGCTCGCTGCAGTTCCGCCTGTCGGACACCACGCTGCTGACGGCCGACATGCTGTACTCCAAGCTGGAGGCTACGCGCCAGGAAGACTTCCTGGAGGCCATTTCCTTCAGCCGCGCGCTGACGGCCGGCGGCAAGTCGCAGACCAGCGTCCTGGAAGCGCAGTTCAACCCGGCCGGCCAGATGGTCTACGGCAAGTTCAACGGCGTGGACATCCGCTCCGAGTCGCGCTTCGACGTGCTGAGCACCGAGTTCACCCAGCCCACCCTCACGCTGGAGCAGGACATCGGCGACACCATCAAGGTGACGCTGCGCGGCGGCCGCGCCAAGTCGCGCTTCACCAATCCCATCCAGACCACCACCACGCTGGAAGCGCCGAACGTTGACGGCTATGTGTACGACGCCCGCGGCGACGACCGTGCGCCGCTGATCACCTACGGCAACCTGAACCCCGGCAGCGCCAGCGGCGGTTTCCAGATCTACGGTGTGCCGGTGGGCTCCAGCAGCATCGCCAACTTCACGCCCAGCGAGGTCCGCATCCGCCCGAACGGCGTGACCAACAAGCAGGACGTGCTGACCGCCGATGTGGCCTGGGACGCGGCCGACGGCCTGACGCTGAAGGGCGGCGTCAGTTACAAGAAGTTCAGCTTCGACAGCTACGACTTCCGCCGCACGGTGGAGACCATGAACACGCTGCCGGCCAACGTCCTGCCGAACAGCCTGGTGACCCGGGTCGACGGTTTCGGCAAGGGTCAGAGCATGCCTGCCGGCTCCGTCACGTCCTGGGTCATCCCCAACCTGGACGCGATCGCTTCGGCCTACGACATCTACTGCAACTGCCTGAAGACCGGTGCGGCCGGCGGTCCCGGCGACTACCGCCTGACCTCCATCACCAACGGCAACGCCCGCGGCGGCAACCGCTCCATCACCGAGACCGATACCGGTGCCTGGTTCATGGCCGACTTCGAGACCCGCCTGGCCGGCATGGCCGTGCGAGGCAACGTCGGCACGCGCTACGTGAAGACGGACATCGACGCGGCCGGCTACCTGGCCACCGGTGGCGGCAGCCTGGTGACGGCGGAGCGCCAGTACAAGGACTGGCTGCCCTCGGCCAACGTGTCCATCAACCTGACCCGCGAACTGATGCTGCGCGCCGCGGCCGCCAAGGTCATGTCGCGTCCGCCGCTGCAGAACCTGAACCCGGGCGGCACGCTGTCCACCACCGGCACGCTGAGCTACACCGGTGGCAACCCGCAACTCGACCCGTTCCGCGCCACCACGCTGGACGCCAGCCTGGAGTGGTACCACGCCAAGAACGCCTTCGTGGGCCTGGGCCTGTTCCACAAGAAGATCAAGAGCTATGTGCTGACCAAGGGCTTCGACCAGGCCTACAAGGACAGCGGCCTGCCGATGTCCCTGCTGCCCAGCAACTTCACGGGCGACGAGATCTTCCGCTTCAGCGCCCCGGTCAACTCGCCCGGCGGCAACCTGAGCGGCTTCGAGATCAACGTGCAGCAGCCCTTCAGCTTCCTGCCGGGCTGGGGCAAGAACTTCGGCATCCTGGCCAACTACACCCAGGTCAAGTCCAAGATGGAGTACGTGCTGTCGGCGACGGGCGTGGGTGCGGCGACGGTCACGGAAGACCTGGTCAACCTGTCGCCGCGCTCCTGGAACCTGTCGTTCTACTACGACGACGGCAGCTTCAGCGGCCGTATCTCGACGTCCTCGCGCTCGGATTTCCTGACGACCGTCCCGGCCGGCAACAACCAGGACGTGGCCGGCAAGAAGAAGACCTTCAACGTCGACCTGTCGATGGGCTACAAGATCAACAAGCAGCTCGAAGTCACCTTCGAGGCCGCCAACCTGACCAACCAGCCCAACGACCAGTTCATCTCGCGCTCCATGGACAACGTGGTGGTGAACCACTACACGGGTCGCGAGTTCATCATCGGCGGCCGCTACAAGTTCTGACGCGGAGGCTCGCCATGAAGCGCTACTTACCGCTGGTAGCGGTGGCGTGTCTGGCAACGTCGGTGGCGGCCTCGGCCGCCGTGCTGGTGCCGGGTACGCCCGTCACCGGCACGCTCGACGGCGACGCCAACGCACTGCTGGGTTTCGACGTCGACAGCCAGACGTTCATCGCCGGCCTGGCGGTGCCGCTGCTCGACGGCGACTTCGAGTTCATGTCTGCCGATTCCAGCCTCGGGCTGGACCTCGGCAGCGACGGCCTGCTGCAGTTGTGGGACAACACCGGCACCGGCCTGCTGGGCACGCACGTCATCGAGCTGAGCTTCGCGGACGCGACGCTGAAGCTGGGCCTGCCCACGCTCAGCGCCGCGACGCCGCTGCTTTCGGGCAGCGTGCAGTTCCAGCTGCTGGGGCCGCAGTCCGTGCGGCTGACGCTGACGGAGGCTCGCATCGCGCCGTCCTATGAATTTGTCGATGTCCAGCTGGCCCTGGCCCCCGTGCCAGAGCCGGCACCCGCCGCACTGCTGTCCCTGGGCCTGCTGGGCCTGGCGCTGCGCCGCCTGAAACACCGCTAATCCCTCTGTCGAGGAGTCTGTGATGAAGCTGCACGTTGCGGCGCTGGGTGCGCTGCTGACGCTGACACTGCCCGTTTGGGCCCAGGTCGATGCCGCGCGCGAGTCCGCACCCGCCGACGGCTTTGCCGCTCTGGGTGGCGGCACCAGCGGCGGCGCCGCCGCCGGCGCCAGCCAGATCTACACCGTGGCCAACCGCCAGCAGTTGCTGACCGCGCTGGCCAACGCCGGCAGCCTGCCCAAGATCGTCAAGGTCGTGGGCCGTATCGACATGAGCGAGGGCCAGCCCTTCGCCAGCCGCGCCGACCAGGACCAGCGCGCCCTGGTGAGGCTGCCCTCCAACACGACGCTGATCGGCGCCGGTCCTGGCGCGGGCCTGGTGAACGGCCGCATCGAGATCACCGGCGTGGCCAATGTCATCGTGCGCAATCTGCACATCGCGGCGCCCTGCGACGTGGCCCCGGTCTGGGACCCGACCGACGGCGCCACCGGCGCCTGGAATGCGGCCTACGACGCCATCAGCATCCAGGGCGCAGAACGCGTCTGGATCGACCGCAACACCATCACCGACGCACCCGTCACAGACGACCAGCTGCCCGTCGAGAACGGCAAGCTCAAGCAGTGCCACGACGGCGCCATCGACATCACGCGCGGCGCCAACCTTGTGACGGTGAGCTACAACCTCATCGACAAGCACGACAAGACGATGCTGATCGGCCACTCCGACAGCTACACGGCCGACATCGGCCGGCTCAAGGTCACGATCGCCAACAACGTCTTCTCCAACGTCACGCAGCGCGTGCCGCGCGTGCGCTTCGGCCAGGTCCACCTGCTGAACAACTACCACGCTGGCAGCAAGGGCGCGTCGCCCTATGGGCACAGCTATGGCGTGGGCATAGGCACCGGCGCGCAGGTCATCTCGCAGGCCAACGTGCACGCCATCGCTGGCGCGGCGCCGGGTTGCGCGTCCGTGCTGCAGGCGCTGAACGCCGACGCGAGCAGCGCCTTCGTCGACAGCGGCTCGACGCTGAACGGCGCGCCGCTGGGCGCCTGCCCGGTGTCCAGCGCCGTGGGCTGGAGCCTGCCCTACGCCGTCACGCCGCGACCCGCTGCGCTGGTGAAGGCCAATGCGCTGGCCCGTGCCGGCGCCGGCAAGATCAGCACCAGCGTGAGCGGCAGCGGCGCGGTGGGTGTCACACCCGGCAGCGTGGAGCCCGCGCGCAACGCGACCGGCGTGCACACCGACACCCCGCTCGCCATCGCCTTCGACGCCGCGCCCACGCTGGGCAGCAGCGGTTTCATCACCGTGCGTCGCAACAGTGACAACGCCGTCATCGACCGCATCGACCTGTCCAGCGCGCCGTCGGCCACCGACACGCAGACCGTCATCCCCCGCACCAACCTCGAAATCGACGCGCTGGCGCTGGGCGCCATGCCCGAGAACGCTGCACGGGCCCGCTTCGTCTGGTACCGGCCCGTCGGCATCAGCGGCAACCAGGCCGTCATCCGGCTGCGCAGCAACCGTCTGGCCTTCGACACGGCCTACACGGTCACGGTCGACGCCGCGGCCTTCAACGGCAGCATCAACAACTCGCCGTTCGCGGGCCTGAGCTGGAGCTTCACGACGCGCAGCGCGCCGGCCAGCAAGACCGCCGTCACGGTGGACGACGACGGCGCCACGGCCGACTTCCGCAGCGTGCAGGGTGCGCTGAACTGGGTCATGACCTGGTGCTCCACGGGCAGCTCGTCGGCGCATGGCTGCAACACGGTCGCCACGCCCAAGACCATCAGCATCCGCAACGGCCTCTATCCCGAGCTGCTGATGCTGCGCAACGTCGCCAACCTCAGCCTGGTCGGCGAGAGCCGCGACGGCGTGCAGGTGGGCCGTGCCAACTACGAATCGCTGAACAGCGGCAGCGGCGCCAGCACCACGGCGGCCGGCACCGCGCTGACCACCGGTGGTCGCGTCGTGGGCCACCGCGTGCTGGGTGGTGGTCGTTCGGTGCTGCTGGTCGAGAACAGCGACCTGTTCACGCTGCGCGGCTTCACGCTGATCAACCCGCACGGGCGCGCCTCGATCTACGACAACCAGGCCGAGGCGATCTACTTCAACACCAGCACCACGGAGGCGGCGCACCGCATGGTGGGCCGCGAGATGAACTTCATCTCCGAGCAGGACACGCTGCAGCTCAAGGGCTATGTGTGGATCTACAACTCGCTGGTGGCCGGCAACGTGGACTTCATCTGGGGCAGCGTGATGGCGGCGCTGTTCGAGGACAGCGAGATCCGCAGCGTGCTGGATGCCTCCAGCAGCTCGCCCGGCTACATCCTGCAGGCCCGCGCCATCGCCGGCGATGTGGGCTTCGTGTTCCTGAACAGCCAGCTCACGGCGGGCCCTGGCGTGACCTCGGCCTACCTCGCGCGCAGCGGCGGCACGGCCAGTTCGACCTACGTCGACAACATCGCCTTCATCAACAGCCGCATGGGTCCGCACATCCTGCCGGTGGGCTGGTGCGTGGGCACCGGCACCAGCAAGACCGGCACGGGGCAGGGCGCCTGCAGCAGCAACCCGCCGCCCTGGGCCGGCACCGCCAACGGTGGCGCGACCGACGCCGCCGGCTGGCGTGAATGGGGCAGCAAGGACCTGGACGGCAACCCGCTGAACACCGCTGCCCGGCTCGCGGCCGCCACCGTCACGGTGGGCGGTAGCGGCAGCACCGTGCAACTGGCCAAGACCCTGGACAGCACGACCGGCCTGACCAGCCGCGCCGACATCTTCTACCGCTCCACCATTGCCACCGGCGCGGCCGGCGGCTGGGTGCCGGCGCCCTGAGCGGCGCCCCTCAACACATCACAACGCGAACCACGGAGAGAGACCCGATGAATCCCACCACCCGCAACTTCCGCCCCCGCCTGAGCCTGTGCGCCGCCGCGGCCCTGGCCGTGACCGGCCTGGCCCATGCGCAGGAGACCGCCACGCTGGAGCGCATCCAGGTCACCGGCTCGTCCATCAAGCGCGTGGCCGGCGAGACCGCGCTGCCCGTCACCGCGATCCGCTCCGAGGAGCTGGACGCGCGCGGCCACACCGAGCTCAAGGACCTGATCCTGGAGCTGCCGCAGTCGCAGTCGCTGGGCTTCAACTCCGGCGCGGCCGGCCCGGTGCTGAACCTGCGCGGCCTGGGCCCGATGCGCACGCTGACGCTGCTCAACGGCCGCCGCCTGGCCAACGAGCCGCTGCAGGACCAGTACGTGTCGGCCAACGTGATCCCGCGCATGGCGCTGCAGCGCACGGAAGTGCTGCGTGACGGCGCCTCGTCCATCTACGGGTCGGATGCCATCGGCGGCGTGCAGAACTTCCTGACGCACAGCAGCTACAAAGGCGCCAAGATCAAGGTCGACCTGAACGCGCCGGACCGCGGCAGCCGCGGCCAGACCAATGCCGTG
This sequence comes from uncultured Comamonadaceae bacterium, assembly GCA_965650725.1. Taxonomy (GTDB): domain Bacteria; phylum Pseudomonadota; class Gammaproteobacteria; order Burkholderiales; family Burkholderiaceae_C; genus Pelomonas. The sequence continues at coordinate 12,203 of CBFGPX010000043.1, forward strand.
GGCTTCATCGCCGGCATCGGCGATCTGGGCAATGACGGCTGGAACGTCTATGCCACGATGGACTACCAGACCAAGTCGGCGCTGATGAAGGGCGACCGCCCCGAGCTGTACGACGGCACGGCGCTGAACCAGTTGGGCCTGCTGATGACGCCCAGCAACAAGAACCAGAGCCCGATCGCCAACTACGGCTTCAGTGCCAACGCCAACAGCAACTACAACTCCAGCTTCGCGACCGGCTGCGTGGCGCCTTACTCGCTGCCCACGCTGGGCGCTGGCAGCGTGGCGACGCCCGCCACCTACAACAACGCCGGCTGCTACCGCGACCCCAACTTCTTCGACGCGGTCAGCGACGGCAGCCGCATCAGCAACCTGTACGGCAAGGGCACGCTGAACCTGGGCAAGGGCCACCGCGTGAGCCTGGAGCTGGCGCATGCCGACTTCACGGTGCAGAAGTACCGCGGCATGCAGCTGCCCAGCGGCAACGAGCCGGCCACCACCTACAACATCCCGTCCACCAGCAAGTTCTACCCCGGCAAGGGCATCACGCCGCTGGTCAACGTGGTGGGCAGCAACACCGGCGCCAACTCGCCGACCATGTACATCGACCCGGTGAAGACGCCCGGCGTGGTCAGCCCGCTGAACATGAACAACCGGCTGGTCTACTTCACCTGGGGCCCGGGCGAGCTGGGCTCGGCCTACCGCAACGACCAGCAGCTCAACGACCGCATGGTGCTGAGCGCCGAGGGCTCGGTGTGGAACTGGGACTACCGCGTGGGCCTGAACTACGGCCACTCGACCCGCGACACCCGCACCGGCGGCGGCTACATCCTGTACAGCAAGGCCCAGGAAGGCTTCACCAAGGGCATCCTGAACCCCTTCGGCCCGCAGGACGCGGCCGGTCTGGAGTACCTGCGCAGCATCGAGCTGCGCGACTACATCTACCGCAAGAACGAGGCCTACAACAAGTCGGTGGACGCCACGCTGACGCGTGAGCTGATGGAGCTGGGCGGTGGCCCGCTGACGCTGGCCATCACCGGCGAGCTGCGCCGCGACGAGGCCAAGGTCAGCGCCGCACCGATGGACTACGCCACGACCGTCAGCAGCGCGGGCGTCGTGACCAAGGACGACATCGTCGGCGAGAACCCGACCGGCGTCGCCGCCAAGCTGCATCGCAACATCAAGTCCGCCGTCATCGAGCTGGATGCTCCGCTGACCAAGATGTGGAGCGTCAACGGTGCCGTCCGCTCCGACAGCTACAGCGACCTGAAGACCACCACGGTCAACCCCAAGCTGTCGGTGCGCTTCCAGCCCATGACCGAGGTGATGCTGCGTGCCTCGGCCAATACCGGCTTCCGTGCGCCGTCCATCATGGACATCCAGAACCCGACGCCCGAAGTGCGCACGGTGGCCATGGACGACCCGGTGCTGTGCCCCGGTCCCACGCCCACGATCGCCGGCACCGGCACGGCCGTGGCCAGCTTCGTCGGCCGCGAGAGCCTGGTCTGCAATGTGCAGACTGACTACTGGACCAAGTCGCCCGACAACAGCCACCTGAAGCCCGAGAAGTCCAAGGGCTGGAGCTTCGGCGGCGCTTTCGAGCCGCTGCCGGGCCTGCTGGTGACGGCGGACTACTGGAGCATCCGCATCACCGACGTGCTGGGCGCGCTGACGCTGGCCGAAGTGCAGTCGGCCCCCACCAAGTACGCCGCCAACATCCTGCGCAACGCCGACGGCACCATCGACCACATCCTGGCCAGCCAGGCCAACCGTGGCGACATGAACATGCGCGGCCTGGACATCGCCGCCACCTACCAGCTCAAGGCCGGCAACTGGGGCACGTTCAACTTCAAGCTGGACGGCACCTACTACGACAAGTACGCTTTCTCGGTGGAGAAGGGCGGCCAGATGTATGACAACGTCGGCATCCTGACCGGCGACGGCAAGTTCACCGGCCCCAACGCCGGCCTGGCCACCATGCAGCAGATCGTCTACCGCTGGAAGCACACGGCGGCGGTGAACTGGCGCCTGGGCAAGTGGTCCACCCAGCTGTCGCAGCGCTACAGCAGCGGCCTGAACGACCTGACGCCGCGCGCCGGCTCCAACTACACCGACGTCAAGGCCTACAAGCAGTACAACCTCAGCGCCAGCTACAGCGGCATCAAGAACGTGAAGCTGAGCTTCGGCATCAACAACCTGACCAACGTCTACCCGGTGCTGACGGCCAACACGACCTACAGCGGCTACCTGACCAGCAACGCCGACGTGCTGGGCCGCGCCTACCGCTTCACGGCCGAGTACTCGTTCTTCTAAGCACGACGACCCCCATGGCGCGCAATCGGCCTCCCGGCCCTTGCGCGCCGTTTCATTTGACGCATCCGAATCCCATGAGCATCAAGACCTTCGCCCTGTCCGTGCTGGCGCTGGCCAGCGCGCTGCCGATCGCCGCCTCGCAGGCCCAGCCGGCGGCACCGGCCCATGCGGCCATCGTCCACAAGGGCTGGACGCAGACCGCCGGCGGCCGCGGCGGCCGCATCATCAAGGTCACCACGCTGGCGGCCTCCGGCCCCGGCAGCCTGGCCGAGGCCATCGCCGCCACCGGGCCGCGCATCGTCGTCTTCGAAGTGGGCGGCGTCATCGACATGGCCGGCAAGCCGCTGAAGATCGAGCAGCCCTTCCTGACGCTGGCCGGCCAGACCGCGCCCGAGCCCGGCATCCACATCCTGAAGGCCGAGACCACCATCGCCACGCACGACGTGGTCATCCAGCACCTGAGCTTCCGCCCGGGCGAGTTCGGGCGGCCCAAGAAGGGCGGCGGCGACCAGGACGGCATCTCCGGCATCGGCGGCGCCCGCGACGTCATCGTGGACCACTGCAGCTTCTCCTGGGCCACCGACGAGAACCTGTCCGCCTCGGGCCCGCGCTTCGAGGGCAAGACGCCCGAGGACTGGCGCCGCGCCACCTCGCACCGCATCACCTACAGCCACAACCTCATCTACGAGGGGCTGGGCCACTCGGTGCACGAGAAGGGCGAGCACAGCAAGGGCTCGCTGATCCACGACAACACCAGCCAGGTGCTGCTGTACGGCAACGTCTACGTGTCCAACCGCCAGCGCAACGCGCTGTTCAAGGGCGGCGCGCAGGGGGCGATGGTCAACAACTACATCTTCAACCCCGGCGACCGCGCCGTGCATTACAACCTGCTGGCCAAGGAATGGGAGGGCCAGCCCTGGCAGAACGGCAAGCTGACGCTGGTGGGCAACGCCATGCGCCATGGCCCCAGCACCGTGCCGGGCACGCCCTTCTTCATGATGCTGGGCCAGGGCGACCTGGAGCTGCACATGACCGACAACCTGGCGCACGACAACCAGGGCCGGGCCGTGCCGCTGCTGGGCAACAACGCGCAGACCACCGGCAAGATCATCGTGGCGCCCACGCCCGAGTTGCCTGCCGGCCTGGCCATCCGCCCCGCTGCCGACCTGGCGCGCGAGCTGCCGGTGCTGGTGGGCGCGCGCCCCTGGGCGCGCGATGCCATCGACGCCAGACTGCTGGCCGACATGGCGCAGGGCAAGGGCAGGCTGATCGACTCCGAGGTCGAGAACGCGCTGGGCTACCCGCGCCACGCCGAGACGCGCCGCGCGTTCAAGGCCGAGGACTGGAACCTCGATGACATGACCCCGAAAGCCGGCTGGCCGGCCCTGGCGAAATGATGAAACAACTGCTGCCCTTGATTGCCGCGGGCCTGTGCCTGACGGCTTCCGCCCAGACCGCGCCCGCCACCTCCGCGCCGCGCGGCGAGACCACCGCCAACGTCGCCACCGGCCCGCGCCTCATTCTCGTGGGCGACTCCACGATGGCGCCGCGCAGCGGCTACGGCAATGCGCTGTGCGCCCGCTTCCAGCAGGTGGCCTGCATCAACCTCGCGCGCGGCGGGCGCTCCAGCAAGAGCTTCCGCGCCGAAGGACTGTGGGACACCGTGCTGGCGCTGCTGAACGAGGGCGGCACGGCCAAGCAAAAGACGCTGGTGCTGATCCAGTTCGGCCACAACGACCAGCCCGGCAAGCCCGGCCGCTCCACCGACCTGGCCACCGAGTTCGGCCCCAACATGGCCGGCTACGTGAAGGAGGTCAAGGCCGCGGGCGGCGAGGTGGTGCTCGTCACGCCGCTGACGCGCCGCACCTTCAAGGAAGGTGTGCTGCCCAACGACCTGCGCCCCTGGGCGGAGTCCATCCTGAAGGTCGGCGCCGAGCAGGGCGTGCCTGTGCTGGACCTGAACGCCGTCAGCAATGCCGCCGTGGCCGCCATGGGCCAGGCCCAGGCCGACACCCTGGCCGAGGCGCCGCCGCGCTTCGACCGCACCCACCTGGGCCCCAAGGGCGCGGCGCTGTTCTCGGAGCAGGTGGTGGAGGGCTTGATCAAGCTCCGGCCGGAGCTGGCCAGCGCGAGGACCTTGTCGCCCTGAGGGGGCCCCCCGTCAGGCCAGCAGCGCCACGGTGACCAGGGCGCTGCTGTCCTCCAGCGCCTGCACGTCGTGCACGGCTTCTCGCTGCAGGTACAGCAGCTGGCCCGCCAGCAGCTCGTGGCGGCCGGCCGCCGTGCCCACGGTCAGCCGGCCGCTCAGGCACTGCACGGTGATCTCGCCCGCCACCTTGTGCGGCGGCAAGCCCTTGCCGGCCGGCAGCACCAGGCGCATCACTTCCAGGTCGCGCGACTTGAACAGCGCGACGGTGCGGTGTGCGTCCGCATCGCCCGCGACGGGCTGAACGGCGATGGCTTGACCTGGAGCGGCATGGGTGAGGGCCATGCGGTCGAGTATGCACCGGTCGCCGCGCGCTGGGCAGCCCCCGTCCGACCCGCGTCGCTGCCGCAGCCTGCGGCACATCGCGGTCTGGTCCGTCCTCCGCACTCAGCCCGCGGTTTTGAAGGCGAGCAGGCAGGGCGCCGAGAGGATCTGTCGAGCAACGAACTCCTTCAGCTGGCAGGACAGCTCCAGAGTCTGGGCGTTGCCGTCGGGAGAGAGCCCGCCCCTGAAGAGCAGCATGGGCTTGTCCGCGGTCGCGGCACAGAAGCTGAACGTGCGCCATGGCGTGAAGTGCGGGGCGTAGATCAGCCTGAACTCGGTTTGCCGGGCCATCTGGAACCTGCCGTCCTCGGCGGTCGTGGCCGTCACCCAGGGCTTGGAGCAGGGCGCGGCATCGGGCCCTTGCGCCACCCAGACCTGTCGGCCCGCAACCGGCGCGCCCGCGTCGGTGAGTGAGCCCGAGATGGCGGGCAGGGTCGTCGCCATGTGCGGAATGGGTGCGCAGGCCGTGCAGCCCAGCGAGGCGAGCGTGAAGAGGATTCTGGACAGCAGCATGATGGGGCCACGAAGACGCGGCTCACACGCTAACAGCCCATCAGGGCGGTGCGTGGCCTGCAACGACGCGAAAACCATAGCCGTTGTTCAGCCTTGCCTGGCCAGCCAGGCGATGGCGGCCCGCTGCTGCTCGCCATCGAAGCGATGGCCGCCGGGCGTGGCCAGCGTCGTGATGCCGCGTGGCCAGGCCCGGTTCAGCGTGCGCCACGCCTGCTGTGCCGCATCCCAGGGGAACAGCCTATCCTCGCTGGAGCCCATCAGCATCAACGGCCGCGGTGCGATCAGCGCCGCCACGTCGGGATGGTCCAGCTCGGCGGCCAGGCCTGGGTGGGCCATGCTGAACGCCGACTGGCCGACCAGCGTGTGCTCGCCCGGGCGCAGCAGGCCTTCGCGCGTGCACATCCAGTGCGCGGCCACGCAGGCCGACACCTCGTCGCAGACAGCGGCGAGCTGCCACGCGCGGAAGGCGCCCATCGAGAAACCCAGCACGGCCACGCGCCGGGCGTCGATGCCGGGCTGCTCGCGCAGCCAGCGGTGGGCGCGCAGGTCGTCGCTGGCGATGAGGCCGGCCCAGCTGTGGCCCAGTTGCAGCAGGTGGTTCGCCAGCGCCTGCTGGTCGTCGCGGGCGAAACCGGGCCGGCTGCGTTCGCCCCAGCCCAGCGCGTCTATGGCCAGCACGGCGAAGCCGGCGTCCGCCAGCGTGTCGCCGACGAAGGCGCCGCCGTAGTAGCGCTGCACCCAGGCCTCGGCCGACGCGTTGGCGGCCAGCGGCCGGACCATCTTCTCCTTGCCGATGTCGAAGCGCGCGCCGTGGTCGTGCATCAGCAGCACGGCCGGGTGCGGGCCGTCGCCCCGGGGGCGCAGGAACAGCGCCGGCACGCGGTCGCCCAAGGCGCCGCGCAGCGTCAGCGACTGCAGCACGTGGCCGTTGCGCTGCTGCTCGGCCCGCAGCTCGGCAGCGAAGCCGCTGCCGTCGTCGCCCGGGCGCAGCATCAGCGTCCGCGCGGCGGCCCGCGCGTCGGCGCGCCAGCCGGGGGTGTCGCGCCAGGCCAGGCGCGGGCGCCAGCCGCGTTGCAGCGCGGCCAGCGTGTCGTCCAGAGGTTCGGCGCGGCCGGTCAACGGCCACAGGGCCAGCGGGGCGAGCAGGTGTCGGCGTTGCAGGCTCATGGTTGGTCGGGGCTGTCAGCCGCGCGCGGCTGTGAGAGAGTCGGGTGGCCTTCCTGCGAGAAACCCCTGTGCGCCTGCGTCGCCGCTCCGTCTGCCTGTTGCCCCTGGCCGTGCCGTCGGCGCGAGCCGTGGGCGAGGAGCGGGCCCCGCTGCGCATCGGCTGGAGCGACTATCCGCCGTTCCAGTCGCCCGGCGCCAGCGGCCAGCCGCAGGGGCTGGACGTCGACTTGTTGGAGCTGCTGGCGCGCGCCGCCCGCGAGCGGCTGCAGTGGCTGCGCCGGCCCTGGGCCCGGCAGATGGCCGACGTGGCCCAGGGGGAGCTGGACCTCGTGCCCGCCGCAACGCCCTCGCCCGAGCGCATGGCGTTCGGCGACTTCACGCAGGCCTACCGCATGGAGCGCGTTGCGCTGCTGGGGCTGGCCGGCGAGACGCCGCCGCTGCGCCGCCTGGGCGAGCTGAAGGGCCGGGCGGTGCGCATCGGCGTCATCCGCGGCGTGGCCTTCCCGACGGTCGTGCGGCGTGAGTTGGAGGACCCCGAGCTGGCGCGGCTGCTGGTGCCGCTGCATGCGAACGACCTGACGCTGTCGGCGCTGAGGGCGCGGCGGGTGGACTACGTCATCGACGATCCCGCCACGCTGGCCCATCGCGCCACGCGCAACCCCGGGGCCGCGCTGCAGGTGGCGTTGGAGCTGGCGGTGAGCCCCGTGCACCTGCTGGTGGGCCGGCCCACGCTGGCGCAGCGGCCCGACCTGCTGCAGCGGCTCAACCAGGGGCTGCAGAGCGCGCGCCGCACGCCCGAATGGGCGCAGGTGCTGGCCCGCTACCCCGGTTACTGACCGCCCACCCATGCGGGCAGCGCGAGCGACAGCGCCGGGATATAGGTGGCTGCCAGCAGCGTGACCAGCAGCGCGCCGTAGAACGGTGCAATGGAGCGCATCACCTGGCCCACGCTGACGCCACCGATCGCGCAGCCGACGAACTGTGTGCTGCCCACCGGCGGCGTGTTCAGGCCCAGCGCGCAGTTCAGCAGCATGACGACGCCGAACTGCGTCGGGTCCATGCCGGCCTTCATGCAGATGGGCAGGAAGATGGGCGTGCAGATCAGGATGGTGGCCGCCATGTCCAGGAAGGTGCCCAGCAGGAACAACAGCACGTTGACCCACAGGAAGATCAGCCAGGCCTGGTTGCCGCTCATCTGCTCCAGCCATTCGCCGGTCTTCTGCGGCACCTCGTACAGCGCCAGGAAGTAGCCGAACGCGGCCGAGATGCCGATCAGCAGCAGCACGACGCCGGTGGTCTTGCAGGCCTTGGCGCAGGCGGCCAAAAAGCCCTTCCAGCTCAGCGTGCGGTAGACCAGCCCGGTGACGATCAACGCCCAGCACACCGCCGTGGCAGCCGACTCGGTGGCCGTGAACACGCCACTCAAGATGCCGCCCAGGATGATGACGATGACCAGCAGCCCCGGCAGCGCCGCGAGCAGGGCAGAGAACACCAGGCCCCAGCCGGGGAAGGCGCCGTTGGTGGGATAGCCGCGCTTGACCGCCACGCCGTAGGCGGCGATCAGGTTGGCCACCGTCAGCAGCAGTGCCGGCAGCAGCGCCGCGAGTATGAGGTTGAACACGCTCACCGCCGCGATGCCGGCCGTGGCCAGCACGTAGATGATGAGGTTGTGCGAGGTCGGCATCAGCGCGCCCACCAGCGCCGAGTGCGTGGTCACGTTGACCGCGTAGTCGGCGTCGTAGCCCTCGCGCTTCATCAGCGGAATCATCACCGAGCCCATCGCCGACACGTCGGCCAGCGGCGAGCCGGCCACGCCGCCGAACAGCGTGCAGCCCACCACATTGCTCATGCCGAGGCCACCGCGCACATGACCCACCAGCCGGTTCGCGAACACGACGATGCGCTCCGCGATGCCGCCGTGCAGCATCAGCTCGCCCGCGAAGATGAAGAACGGGATGGCGAGGAAGGAGAAGATCTGCATGCCACCCACCATCTTCTGGAAGACGATGGCCATGGGCAGATCGGCGGCCAGCACGGTTGCGACCGAGGCCAGGCCGATGGAGAACGCCACGGGCACGCCCAGCAGCAGCAGCAGCACGAAGCTGCCGCACATGATCCAGAGTTCCATTCCTTCCATCTCAGACCCCGGCCTCAGCCACTTCTTCGTTGCGCCACAGCGCGATCAGATGCTCGATGCAGAACAGCACGATGAGCACGCTGGCGATGACCAGCGGCAGGTAGTCCAGCCCCTCGGGCACGCCCAGCAGCGGCTTGGGCTCGGCCCATTTCAGCGTCAGCCATTCCCAGCCGGCCATGCCCATCAGCACCGCGAAGGTGATGACGCACAGATGGATCAGCGCCTCGGCGACGCGCTGCGCGCCGCGCGGCAGCAGTGCCACCAGCGATTCCATGCCCAGGTGACCCGCATCGCGCACGCCCACGGCCACGGCCAGCGACGTGATGTAGAGCACCAGCAGCAGCGCCACCGGCTCGGTCCAGGTGGGCGAGTCGTTCAGCACGTAGCGGCCCAGTACCTGCCACTGCACGCAGCAGACCAGCAGCACCAGCCCGAGCACGGCCGCGCGCAGCGACCAGCGCGACAAGGCCGCGCAGAGCTTGGTATAGGCCGTCACTTGATGTCCTGGATGGCCTTGACGAGCTTTTGCAGCTCAGGTGTGGCGGTGAACTTGGCGATGACCGGCTGCATGGCCTGACGGAAGGGGCCCAGGTCGGGCTGCACGACCTCGGAGCCGCCGGCCTTCACGACGGCCAGCGCCTTGGCCTCCTGCGCATCCCACTTCTCGCGCTGCACTTGCACCGAGGCCTTGGCGGCGGCGCGCAGCTGCGCCTGCTGCTCGGGCTTGAGCTTGTCCCACACGCGCTTGCTGATGAACAGCGCATCCGGCGTCATGGAGTGTTCGGTGCGGCTGTAGAACTTGGCCGCCTCGAAGTGGCGGAAGCCCTCGTAGCTGGGGATGTTGTTCTCGGCTGCGTCGATGAGGTTGGTCTTCAGGCCCGTGTAGACCTCGCCGATGGGCATGGGCGACGGGTTGGCGCCCATGGCCTGCATGGCGGCCACCCACAGGTCGGTCTGCTGCACGCGGATCTTCAGGCCCTTCATGTCGGCCAGCGTCTTGATGGGCTTGCGCGCGTAGACCGAGCGGGCACCGGAGTCGTACAGCGCCAGGCCCACCATGCCCTGGTGCTCGCAGGCTTTCAGGATCTCCTCGCCGGGTGCGCCGTCGTAGGCGCGGCGCA
>CBFGPX010000044.1:0-21763 GCA_965650725.1 uncultured Comamonadaceae bacterium
CCCGGCGCCTGGCGGCCGGTCGGGAAGGCGGCCTCCAGCACGTTGTCGGCGCCGCCCACACGGTGCTCCAGCGTGACGGCCACCCGCTGCACGGCCTCCACCAGCAGCTGGGCCGACAGCGTGTCCACCGTGTCCCGACCGGTGCGCCAGGACAGGGCGCCCATCAGCAGCGCCAGGGTCAGCACCAGCACCGCATAGGGCAGGGTCAGCAGGCGACGCAGGCTCAGGCGATCGGTCAGCCTTTTTTGCAAGAGGTGCTCCTGGGCGGGGCGGGCGGCACAGGTTAGCAGCGTGGAGGGCCGCGTTGGCAGAGTTGTCGCCGCTCGGACGGTGTGGCTGCGGGGCAGCACTAGAATTCAAGGTTGCTTTGCGGCGGCGTCAGCCGCGCTTCACTGCCAGGAAACCAACGTGTTCATCTCCAACGCCTACGCACAGGCCGCTCCGGCCGCCGCTTCCCCCGAATCCGGTCTCCTCGGCATGCTGCCGCTGGTGCTGATGTTCGTGGTGCTCTACTTCGTCATGATCCGGCCGCAGATGAAGCGCCAGAAGGAGCACAAGGCCATGATCGAGGCGGTCGCCAAGGGCGACGAGGTGGTCACGGCCGGCGGCATCGTCGGCAAGATCAGCAAGCTGGGCGACAACTTCATCCACCTCGAAGTGGCCAACGGCGTCGAGCTGCAGATCCAGCGCAGCGCCATCACCCAGGTTCTCCCTAAGGGCTCCGTGAAGGCAGCTTGAAGTAAGCCGGTCCGCCGCCACCTCCGGCGGCGCTGACAAGGAAGTCTCATGAACCGCTATCCGCTCTGGAAGTACGCGATCCTGCTCGTCGCGCTGCTGATCAGTACGCTCTACACCCTGCCCAATCTGTTCGGCGAAGCACCGGCGGTGCAGGTGTCCAGCGCCAAGGTCACCGTCAAGGTCGACGCTGCGCTGAAGCAGCGCATCGAGTCCGTGCTGCAGCAGGCCGGCATCCAGCCGGACTACGTCCAGTTCGACGGCAGCTCCGTCAAGGCCCGCTTTGGTGACACCGATACGCAGCTCAAGGCCAAGGACGTCATCGGCAAGGCGCTGAACACCGATGCGGCCGAGCCGGCCTACATCGTCGCGCTGAACCTGCTGTCGCGGTCGCCGCAGTGGCTGTCCAGCCTGCATGCCAACCCCATGTACCTGGGCCTGGACCTGCGCGGCGGCGTGCACTTCCTGATGCAGGTCGACATGAAGGCCGCGCTGACCAAGAAGGCGGAATCGCTGACCGGCGATGTGCGCTCCATGCTGCGCGAGAAGAACATCCGCCACGCCGGCATCTCCCGCGACGGCAACACGGTGCTGGTGGCCTTCCGCGAGGCGCCGCTGCGCCAGGCCGCGCTGGACGTGCTGCGCACCCAACTGCCGGACATCGTCTGGACCCCGCAGGGCGAGGGCAGCGAGCTGCGCCTGGCGGGCAGCCTGTCGCCCAAGGCCCAGGTGGCCACGCAGGATGCAGCCATCAAGCAGAACATCACGACGCTGCACAACCGCGTCAACGAGCTGGGCGTGGCCGAGCCGGTCATCCAGCAGCAGGGCCTGGACCGCGTGGTCGTGCAGCTGCCCGGCGTGCAGGACACGGCCAAGGCCAAGGACATCATCGGCCGCACCGCCACGCTGGAACTGCGCATGGTGGACGACAGCGCCGAGGCCCAGGAGGCGCTGCGCGGCAACGGCCCCGTGCCCTTCGGCACGGAGCGCTTCATCGACCGCGGCTTCGGGCCCATCATCGTCAAGCGCCAGGTCATCCTGACCGGCGACAGCCTGAACGATGCCCAGTCCGGCTTCGACGACAAGCAGCAGCCAGCCGTGCACCTGACCGTGGACGCCAAGGGTGCCCGCATCATGAAGGAGGTCTCGCGCGAGAACATCGGCAAGCGCATGGCCATCCTGATCTTCGAGAAGGGCAAGGGCGAGGTCGTCACGGCGCCGAGCATCAACGGCGAGCTGGGCAGCCGCTTCCAGATCTCGGGCGCCATGACCACGCAGGAAGCCGCCGACACCGCGCTGCTGCTGCGCGCCGGCTCGCTGGCCGCACCGATGGAGATCATCGAGGAGCGCACCATCGGCCCCAGCCTGGGCAAGGAGAACATCGAGAAGGGCATCGCCAGCGTGACCTGGGGCTTCGTCGCGGTGGCGATCTTCATGTGCGTCTACTACCTGCTGTTCGGCGTGTTCTCGTCGCTGGCGCTGGGCTTCAACGTGCTGCTGCTGGTCGCCGTGCTGTCAATGATGCAGGCCACGCTGAGCCTGCCCGGCATCGCCGCCATGGCGCTGGCGCTGGGCATGGCCATCGACTCCAACGTGCTGATCAACGAGCGCGTGCGCGAGGAGCTGCGCAACGGCGCAGCGCCCCAGCAGGCCATCCACCTCGGCTACAGGCATGCCTGGGACACCATCCTGGACTCCAACGTGACGACGCTGATCGCCGGCGTGGCGCTGCTGGTATTCGGCTCCGGCCCCATCAAGGGCTTCGCCGTCGTGCACTGTCTGGGCATCCTGACGTCCATGTTCTCGTCCGTCGTGTTCTCGCGCGGCCTCGTGAACCTCTGGTACGGCCGCCAGAAGAAGCTCAAGAGCGTCTCCATCGGCCAGGTCTGGAAGCCCCAGACCGACCCCGCGACGGCTGACGTCGCGATCGACGACGCCGGCAAGGCCTGAGGAAAACGCCATGGAACTCTTCCGCATCAAACGGGACATCCCGTTCATGAAGCATGCGTTGATCCTCAACGCCGTCAGCTTCATCACCTTTGCCGCCGCTGTGTTCTTCCTGGTCACGCGTGGCCTGCATTTCTCCATCGAGTTCACCGGCGGCACCGTCGTCGAAGTGGCCTACCCGCAGGCGGCCGAGATCGAGAAGACCCGCCTCACCATCGAGAAGATGGGCTACGGCGAAGTCCAGGTGCAGAACTTCGGCTCCTCGCGCGACGTGATGATCCGCCTGCCCGTGCGCCCCGGCGAGAAACAGACCGAGGTGGTCGGCAAGGTCTTCGCGGAGCTGTGCAAGGCCGAGGCCGGCACGGTCAGCGAGCATCAGGAGGTCACGCCCCAGGGCGAGCAGGTCAGCAAGCAGATCTGCGCCAAGGCCGATGGCGCGGAGCCCATCAAGCTGTCGCGCTCCGAGGTCGTGGGGCCCGCGGTGGGCGCCGAGCTGGCCGTGGACGCCGCCAAGGCGCTGGCCATGACGGTGGTGGGCATCATGATCTACCTGGCCATCCGCTTCGAATGGAAGTTCGCGGTCGCCGGCATCATCGCCAACCTGCACGACGTGGTCATCATCCTGGGCTTCTTTGCCTTCTTCCAGTGGGAGTTCTCGCTGGCGGTGCTGGCGGCCATCCTGGCGGTGCTGGGCTACTCGGTGAACGAGTCCGTCGTCATCTTCGACCGGGTGCGCGAGGCCTTCCGCAAGTACCGCAAGCTGAACACGCACGAGGTCATCGACCACGCCATCACGTCGACGATGAGTCGCACCATCATCACTCACGGCTCCACGCAGCTGATGGTGGTGTCCATGCTGCTGTTCGGCGGCCCCACGCTGCATTACTTCGCGGTCGCGCTGACCATCGGCATCCTGTTCGGCATCTACTCGTCCGTCTTCGTGGCTGCGGCCATCGCGATGTGGCTGGGCGTGAAGCGGGAGGACCTGGTCAAGGTCGCGGCGAATCGTGACGATCCGAACGACCCGAACGCCGGAGCCGTCGTGTAGAGTGACCGAGACCTCCAACTCTCACCGCACAGCCATCCTTCCCCCATGAGCGCCGCCCGCAACCAGGCCCTGGCCACCCAGGCACGGCGCGTCTACCTCGAAGCCCTGGTGCGCGGCATGACGCCGCTGGTCGCGGCGGTCGGCCAGGGGGCGACCAATCTGCTGTCGCAGGCGGCGGCGCATGCCGTCATGCAGGCACGCCGCGATGCCGTGCAGGCCTGGCAGAGGCTGGGCCCGAACTGGCAGATGGCCGTCGTGGGCGCCTTGCGCCACGCGGCCCAGCATGGCGTGTCCGACACCGGCCGCGAGCACGAGCCCACCGTCGCGCATCAGTCGCAGAAGATGAGCCTGGTCGACGACCAGACCATCGAGCGTGAGATCACCAGTTCGCGCCTGGCGCTGGTCATGATGGACCGTGCCACCTGGGAGTTCACCGACCTGCGCACGCGCATGCAGGCGCTGGAGGCGCACGACGACCTGGACGCGCTGGACCTGCTGCGCGGCCACGTGGTCGCCCGCATCGCGCTGGACGCCTGGAGCCGCGTGGGGCTGGACGCCAACATCTGGCAGTTGCTGCACCACGAGCTGCACGAGGAATTCGCCCAACTCATCAGCGAGGCCTATCACGAGACCAACCGCTGGCTGATCGCGCAGAAGGTGCTGCCCGAAGTCGACCTGCGGCCCTTCATCCGCCGCACCGCCCAGGCCGCCACGGCCGCCACGGCGGCGGCGTCCGGCGTGCCCGCGCCGGTGGCACCGCCGTCGTCGCCGGCCTCGGGCCTGGCGCCGCTGGCGCTGCCCTCGGGCAACGGCGATCTGCCGCGCAGCCGCGCCACCGCGCAGGCCGACGAGGTCATGGCCCAGTTGCAGCGCGTGCTGGCCCGCAACGTGCCGGGCTTCCCCGTCACCCGCAGCCAGGTGCCGGCCCGGCCTGGTGCCGGCAAGCCCAGCCTGGCCGGACTGGGTGGCGGCGAGGCCCATTCCGCCGGCCAGGCCAAGCCCGCGCTGGCGGATGCGCCGGTCGTTGCGCCTGCACCGTCGCCGCGGCTGATGGGCGCCATCAAGCACGCCCAGGAATCGCTGCAGCGCCGGCCCGGCGTGGGCGGCGGCGCCGCAGACACGGGCGGCGGGCACCAGAGCGCGCCGCGCGCGCTGGAGGAGATCGGCGCCCGCAACCAGGCTTTCAAGCAGGTCCTGAAGCAGGCCGCCAGCACGCCGGCCGAGCGCGCCACCATCGAGATCGTGGCGATGATGTTCCAGAGCATCCTGACCGAGGAGCGCATCCCGGCCACGGTGCGGGTCTGGTTCGCGCGGCTGCAGATGCCGGTGCTGCGCGTGGCGGTCAGCGAACCCGATTTCTTCGCCGCCGCCGACCATCCGGCGCGCCGCCTCATCGACCGCATGGGCGCCTGCGTGATGGGCTTCAACACGGCCCAGGCCAGCAGCCCCGGTGCCGAGCGCGCCAGCAACGACGCGCTGGAGCGCGAGATCAAGCGCATCGTGCAGGTCGTCGAGGCCTACCCGGACACCGGCCGGCGCGTCTTCTCCACCGTGCTGACCGAGTTCGAGAAGTTCCTCGATCACTACTTCGAGAACGAGAACCAGGCCTCGCGCCGCGGCGTGTCGCTGGCGCAGCAGGTCGAGCAGCGCGAGACGCTGGCCATCCAGTACACCATCGAGCTGCGCAAGATGCTGTCCGAGGTGCCGGTGCAGGACGGCGTGCGCGACTTCCTGTTCCACGTCTGGGCCGACGTGCTGGCCGTCACCGCGGTCCGTTCCGGTGCGCAGGCCGACGTCACCAAGGCCATGAAGCGCGCCGCGGCCGACCTGATCTGGAGCGCCAGCGCCAAGTCGTCCCGCGAGGAGCGCGCCGATGTCATCCGCCGTCTGCCGCCGCTGCTGAAAACGCTGCGCGACGGCATGAGCCACGCCGGCCTGCCGATCGAGAAACAGGACGAGCATGTGCGCCAGCTGAACAACGCGCTGGCCGCGGCGTTCACGGCCAAGACGGCGGCCATCCCGCGCGAGCGCCTGGACGAGTTGATGGACCAGCTGGAGACGCTGGAGGCCATGCTGCCCGAGGACGTCGAGGGCGACAACCATGTCGACGAGATGCTGGTGCGCGACCTGTCGGGCCACGAGTCCGAGGGCATGGAGGTCGTCGCCGAAGGTGGCTCGGCGCCCACGCCGGCCATGGTGGCCTGGGCGCGCGAGCTGCAGGTGGGCGGCTGGTTCATGCTGGACTACCGCGGCCGCAACGAGCAGGTGCAGCTGGCCTGGCGCGGCCTGCGCAAGCAGCTGGCGCTGTTCGTGACGCCCAAGGGCCGCGGCGTGCTGTTCTCGCTGAACCGCATGGCGGCCTTCTTGCAGGCCGGCCTGCTGCTGCCGGCCCAGGACGAGGCGTTGACCGTGCAGGCCACGCGCAAGGCGCTGGCCAAGCTGGACGCCGATCCCGACCAACTTCTCAAGTAATTGCGGGTCAGACCTGGGCGCGCAGCGCACTGCTCTGACCCCAACTGACTCAGGGATTGAAAACGGCGCCTGGGGCGCCGTTTTGCCGGGTGACCGCAGGGTCAGTGGATCAGTCGATCCTCGGGGTCGACGAACAACTCGTCCAGGATCAGCGCGTCGGGTTCCTCGCCCAGGCTCCAGAACACCATCAGCACGATGATCTTCAGGTCCTCCAGGTCCATGGGGTTGCCGCCGATGGCCATGGCACGGTCGATGACCATCTCGCGCATGGGGCCGGGCAGCACGCCGGCGGATTCGAGGAAGCTGATGAAACTGATGGAGGCTTCGCCCAGGTGCTCCGTCTCGGCGCCCGAGTAGACGCGCATGGCGTACTTGCTCTGCTCGCCGTGGTAGGCGTCACCGGCTGCGGCGAGGCCGTCCAGCCAGTTCAAGGCCTCCTGGATCTCGTCGGTCTCGAAGCCCACCGCCGAGAGCTTGCGCGTCAGCTGCGCATGGTCGGGGCAGGCGTCCGGGCGCCAGTAGGTCTCGTAGAGATAAACCAGGACATCGAACATCGTGAGGGGATGATAGCCCAGCGTTTCGGCCGGCCCGGCTGCGAATAACCCCTCGGATCGGGCTCTGATGTCCGCGGTTAAGCTCCTCAGCCCCGTCCACGCCGCTGGTACAGCTGCCCCGCCAGCCGGGCGACCTGGCCGTCCAGTTCCAGCTCCAGTAGTGCTGCGCTCAGCTCGGCCGCCGGCCAGCCGCTGCGGGCCATCAGGGCGTCCAGGCTGACCGGGTCGAAGCCCATCGTGTCCAGCAGCGCCTGCTGCTCGTGTGGTGCCTCGGCCATCACCGGCGCGGCAGGCGCCGTCTGGCCCGACAACTCTTCCAGCACGTCCTCGGCCGACTCCACCAGCTTGGCGCCCTGGCGTATCAGCGCATGGCAGCCGCGCGACTGCGGCGAGTGGATGGAGCCGGGAATGGCGAAGACCTCGCGTCCGGCTTCGCTGGCCAGCCGGGCCGTGATCAGCGAGCCCGACTGCACGGCGGCCTCGACGACCAGGCAGCCCTGGGCCAGCCCGGCAATGATGCGGTTGCGCCTGGGGAAGTTGGCCTGCAGCACCGGCATGCCCAGCGCGTACTCGCTGACGATGAGGCCGCCGCCGGCCAGCAGCCTGGCGGCGAGTTTTTCGTTGCGCCGAGGGTAGACCTGATCCAGCCCGGTGCCGACGACGGCGATGGTGGCACCGCCTGCGTCCAGCGCGCCTTCGTGGGCCGCGGCGTCAACGCCCAGTGCCAGGCCGGAGACGATGGTGTAGCCGTCTCGCGCCAGTGCGCGGGCGAAGGCGCGGGCGTTGTCGGCGCCCTGGGCGGTGGGGTTGCGGCTGCCCACGATGGCCAGCGACGGCGTCGCCAGCAGCTCGCGCCGGCCTTGCAGCCACAGCAGCAGCGGCGGATCGGCGGTGGCCAGCAGCTGTGGCGGGTAGTCCGGGTCGCCCAGCGTCAGCAGCGCGTGGCCGGGCTCGGCCAGCCAGGGGCCGGCCTTGGCGATGAGCTCGGGCAGGTGGTCGGGCGGCCGGTTGAAGGCCTCCCGCTGCTTGGGTGCCAGCGCCTGGTCCAGCGCGATGGCCGGCAGATCGAACACCGCCTCGGCGCCGCCCGCCATCGCCAGCAGGCGTCGGGCGGCGGCGGGGCCGAGGCTTTCGGTCAGCCGCAGCCAGGCGGCCAGCTCGGCCGGCGCCAGCATCTCAGGGTTCGGTGAACCGGTCGCCGGGCTTGACCGGCTCTTTCACCGAGATGATCAGCGCGTAGGACACGCGCTCGTAGACCTCGAAGACGAACAGCACGCCGTGGCGTTCGTCGGGCAGCTTGATGGCTTCGGGCTTGCCGGCCGTCTTGTCGGTGACGCGCTCGCCGTCGCGCCACAGCGCGAACACGTGCCCGCGCTCCATGCCGTCGCGCTTGCCGCGGTTCAGCGCGACGATCTGGTTCTGGCCCGCGTTCAGCGCCTCGCCGTAGACGGACACGATCTGGCCCGTCATGGGCCGGTCGGGTGCGTGGGGCACATAGCGCTCCAGGTTGCGCTGCGGTGCCGGGGCCAGGCGGTCGCCGATGCCCACTTCCTGCTTGACCTGCTTGATCTGCAGCGTGGCCGGCACGACCTCGGTCTTGCCATTGGCGAGCTTGCGATCCTCGCCGGCACGGATCAGGTCGGCCGTGCCGACGTAGGGCGCTTCGTAGCCGAGGATCTGCTGCGTGGCCGGGTCCTTCAGAGGGCGGGCGTTGCGGAAGATGCGGAAGTCCGTTGCGCCCGCGAAGTCACCGCGCGCATAGGCCAGGTCGCCCCGGCCCAACAGCACATGGCCCTCCTGGGCCGCCACGATGCGCGGCGCCGTCGCGAGCTGGTCGGTGTCGAACACGACGGCATCGGTCAGGAAGGGTTGGATCAGGTGCAGCGGGATGGTGGGGATGGGGTTGCTGTCCAGCGGCGATACGCGCATCTGCGGGCTCAGCTTGACCGTGTCGCCGGCGCCGCCGCCCACGCGCTGGCCGACCTGCAGCCGGGCGCGGCCGTCGGCCTTGACCAGGAACAGCACCTGGCCCGGGTAGATCAGATGGGGGTTGCGGATCTGGTCGCGGTTCATGCCCCACAGCTCGGGCCAGCGCCACGGGCTCTTCAGGAACAGGCCGGAGATGTCCCACAGCGTGTCGCCGGCCTTTACCGTGTGGCTGTCGGGCGCGTTGGACGCCAGCTCGGACAGCGGCACGCCGGCACTGGCGACCTGTTCGGCCACACGGCGCTGGTCGGCCGTGATGGGCAGCGAACTGGTCTGGGCCCAGGCCGAGGTCAGCGCGAGGGTCAGGCAGGCCGCAACAATGTGGGCGGGGCGGGCAGCGGGCATCGGGCGCGGTCTCCGAGGGGATTGCCGGATCGGCGAAAATCCGGGTCATTCTGCCCGCATTCAACCCGGCCGGCTTCCGCTTGCGAGTGCTTACAAAGCGCCCGCCGTGGCCGCGGCCCCACAACTCATGGCCCAGCTCAACATCCTCCGCTTCCCCGACCCGCGCCTGCACACCGTCGCCAAGCCCGTGGCCGAGGTGGACGCCCGCATCCGCCAACTCGTCGACGACATGCTGGAGACCATGTACGCCGCCGACGGCGTGGGCCTGGCCGCCACGCAGGTGGACGTGCACGAGCGCGTGGTCGTCATCGACACCTCGCAGGACCGCGACACGCCGCGCGTGCTGATCAACCCCGAGATCATCAAGCGCAGCGAACGCCTGGTGGACGGCGAGGAGGGCTGCCTGTCCGTGCCCACCATCTATGACAAGGTGCAGCGCCATGCCGAGGTCACGGTGCGCGCCACCAACCGCGACGGCGAGGTCTACGAGTTCGACGCCGACGGCCTGCTGGCCGTGTGCGTGCAGCACGAGCTGGACCACCTGCTGGGCAAGGTGTTCGTCGAGTACCTGAGCCCGCTCAAGCGCGACCGCATCAAGACCAAGATGATCAAGAAGACGCGCGAGGACGAGGCCGAGGCCAAGAAGCGCAGCCAGAGGTTCTGATGCGGGTCGTCTTTGCCGGCACGCCGGAGTTCGCCGCCGTCGCGCTGGATGCGTTGCTGGCCGCCGGTTTCACGGTGCCGCTGGTGCTGACCCAGCCCGACCGCCCCGCCGGACGCGGCATGAAGCTGCAGGCCTCGGCGGTCAAGCAGCGCGCCGTGGCGGCCGGCATCCCGGTGGCGCAGCCGCAGGGTCTGAAGCTGGACGGCAAGTACGCCACCGACGCCGCAGCGGCGCGCGAGGCGCTGCTGGCGGCCGACGCGGACGTGATGGTCGTCGCCGCCTACGGCCTCATCCTGCCGCAGTGGGTGCTGGACCTGCCCCGGCGTGGCTGCCTGAACATCCATGCCTCGCTGCTGCCGCGCTGGCGCGGCGCGGCGCCCATCCACCGCGCCATCGAGGCGGGCGACGCCGTGACCGGCATCACCATCATGCAGATGGACGCGGGCCTGGACACCGGCGACATGCTGCTCATCGGCCGCGAGCCCATCCGCGCCGACGACACGACCGCCGTTTTGCACGACCGCCTGGCCGACATGGGCGGCCGGCTCATCGTGGCGGCGCTGCAGGCCGAGTCGCTGACGCGCACCGTGCAGCCGGCCGACGGCGTCACCTACGCCCACAAGATCGAGAAGGCCGAGAGCAGCATCGACTGGACCCAGCCGGCCGCCGTCATCGAGCGCCGCCTGCGCGCCTTCGACCCCTTCCCGGGCGGCGTGGCGACGCTGGCATGCGAGGCGGTCAAGGTCTGGCGTGCCGAGCTGGCCGAGGGCAGCGGCGCGCCGGGCGAGGTCATCGCGCCGGGTCCGGTCGTTGCCTGCGGCGAAGGTGCGCTGCTGCTCACCGAGCTGCAGCGGGCCGGCGGCAAGCGCGGGCCGGCGGCGGCCTTCCTGCAGGCGCGACCTGTTTCGATCGGCGAGCGCTTCGACACCGCTTGAAATCCGGCCGACATGGCACCATCTGCCACGTCGTTGTCCACTCACCCACCGGAGTTCGTTGCAATGTTCAACCTCGTGAAGACCGCCATCCTGATGGCCGCCATCACGGCGCTGTTCATGGCCGTCGGCGCCATGATCGGCGGCCAGACCGGCATGCTGATCGCGCTGCTGGTGGCCGTCGGCATGAACTTCTTCAGCTACTGGTTCTCCGCGGACATGGTGCTGAAAATGTACAACGCCCGCGAGGTGGATGCCTCGTCGGCGCCGCAGTTCTACGGCATGGTGGCCGAGCTGGCGCAGCGTGCCAACCTGCCGATGCCGCGCGTCTATCTCATCGATGAGCAGGCGCCCAATGCCTTCGCCACCGGCCGCAACCCCGAGAACGCCGCCGTCGCCGCGACCACCGGCATCCTGCGCGTGCTGTCCGAGCGCGAGCTGCGCGGCGTCATGGCGCACGAGCTGGCCCACGTGGCGCACCGTGACATCCTGATCAGCACCATCAGCGCGACCATGGCCGGTGCGATCTCCATGCTGGCCAACTTCGCGGCCTTCTTCGGTGGTCGTGACGAACACGGCCGCCCGACCAACCCCATCGCCGGCATCGCCGTGGCCATCCTGGCGCCGCTGGCGGCCAGCCTGATCCAGATGGCCATCAGTCGCGCCCGCGAGTTCGAGGCCGACCGCGGCGGCGCCGAGATCTCCGGCGACCCGGCAGCGCTGGCCTCGGCGCTGGACAAGATCCACCGCTACGCCCAGGGCATCCCGATGGCGCCGGCCGAGGCCCACCCGGAGACGGCGCAGATGATGATCATGAATCCACTGTCCGGCGGCGGCCTGCGCGGGCTGTTTTCCACCCACCCGGCCACCGAGGAGCGCGTGGCGCGCCTGATGGAGATGGCCCGGCAGGGCGGTGGCCGGCGCTGATTCAAGTTCCCGCCCGCGCCGCCGATACCTGAGCCATGAAGCGCGTTCTTCTTGCCCTGCCCCTGCTCGCGGCCCTGTCGGCCTGCGAGCAGTTGGGCATTGAGGACCCCGTCAAGACCGCGGCGGCCAAGGAGGCCGAGGGCAAGGCCATCGGCAGCGCCTGCCGGCATGCGATGCGCGCCATCGAGGACTGCTATGTGCTGAATCCCAAGGCACAGAAGGCGGCCGTCTATACCGGCTGGCGCGAGATGGACGAGTACATGCGCGAGAACAAGCTGGAAGGCGTGGCCCCCGTGGTGCCGCGCCCAGGCAGCGTGAAGCCGCCGGTCGAAGAAGAGGAGGAGGCCCGACCGGCCGCCAAGACCGCGGAGAAGGCCTCGCCCGCCAAGGCGCTCTGACCAGCGCCTCCAGCTGCATTTCATGCCCGCCATCCTGCGCATCGTCGCGCGGGCCTGGGGCCGGGCGGGGCGGGTCGGCAAGATGCAGCCATCGCAATCTTGATGGAGCCCGACATGCACACCTCCCGCCGTCTCTTCGCCCTTGGTCTCGTCAGCGCCGCCGTCCTCTGCGGCTCGGCCCAGGCCTGGAGCTGGAACAACAAGGGTGAGCGCATCACCGGCAACGGCGACATCGCCACCGAGGCGCGCAACACGGGCAGCTTCGACGGTGTGTCGCTCAGCGGCGGCTTCAACGTGGTCATCCGCCAAGGCGCGGGCAACAAGCTTGAGCTCAAGGCCGATCGCAACCTGCTGCCCTACATCGAGACCGAGCTGGACGGCCGCACGCTGCGCATCCAGCCCAAGAAGGGCTACAACCTGTCGACGAGCACGTCGCCCAGCTTCACCATCGAGATGCCGGCGCTGCGCGCCGTGGCGGTGGCGGGTTCCGGCACCATCAAGGTCGAGGCGATGAAGACGGGGGGCGTCGAAGCCGCCATCGCCGGCTCCGGCGACATCCGCTTCGCCAACCTGGACGCCGAGCGCCTGGCCATGAAGGTCAGCGGCAGCGGTGACCTGGTCGTGGCGGGTCGTGCGGCCAGTGCGTCGGTCAGCATCGCCGGCAGCGGCGACGTGAAGGCCGCCGACTTCGCCGCCGAGGAGGTCAAGGTCAGCATCGCCGGCAGCGGCGACGCGCAGGTGCAGGCCATCAAGACCCTGAAGGTCTCCATCGCCGGCAGTGGCGACGTGAAGTACGTCGGCTCGCCGGAGATCAGTTCCTCCATCGCCGGTAGCGGCAAAGTCCGTCGCCTCGAGAAGTAAAAGCCATCCCGCCGACAATGGCGGGATGCAGTTGATCGACAAACTGCGCGCGCTGGCAGCGGATGACGACTTCCGCCAGGGCGTGCGCGACATGGCCTCCCCATCGCTGGGGCTGGCGGCCTGGGGTCTGGTGACGGGCATCACGATGGTCAAGAGCGGCCTCAGCCTGCCGCTGGCCATGGGCATGTCGCTGCTGGTGTTCGCCGGCAGCGCGCAGCTGACGGCGCTGCCGCTGATCGCTGCGGGTGCGCCGCTGTGGGTGCTGCTGGCCACGGCCTTCTGCGTGAACCTGCGCTTCGTCATCTTCAGCGCGCAGTGGCGCCACTACTTCGGCCACCTGCCGCGCGCCAAGCGACTGTCGCTGACCTACTTCGCGGCCGACCTGAATTTCGTCTACTTCGTGAAGCGCTACCCTGACCCGCAACCGGCGCCGGGCCAGCAGCTCTACTTTCTGGGAGGCGTGGCCGTGAACTGGCCCACCTGGCAGGCAGCCTCCTTCACCGGCATCTTGCTGGCCGACCGCATCCCGCCGCATTGGGGCATAGGCTTTGCCGGCGTGATGGCACTGCTGGGCCTGTCGTACTCGCTGCTGACCGAGCGCATGCTGTGGTGGGTGGCCGTCACGGCAGGCTTCGTGTCCATCGCGACCTATTCGCTGCCGCTGAAGCTCAACATCCTGTGCGCCATCGTCGCGGCGGGCGCCGTGGGTTGGTGGCTGGATGCGCGCAAGGGGCGATCATGACGGAGTGGATGACCTGGATCGCGCTGGTGGGCCTGGGCGCCATTACCGTGGTGACGCGTGGCTTCTTCATGATCGGCAGCCAGCCGCTGCCCACGCCCGACTGGCTTCGCGAGTTGTTGAAGGTGGCTCCGCTGGCGGCGTTGGTGGCGGTCGTCGCGCCGGAGGTCTTCATGACGCAAGGCCAGGTCATCACGACCTGGCAGGACGCCCGCTGGCCTGCAGCGCTGGCTGCGACGGCCTACTACTTCTGGCGTCGCGGCCTGCTGGGCACCATCGTCGTGGGCATGGCGGTGATGCTGCCGCTGAAGCTGGGCCTTGGCTGGTAACCGTGCCGGAACGGCGGGCGGCGAGAATCGCGCCAGTTTTCTCAACGGACCCGCCCGACCATGAACGTCATCCGCTTCTCCGACCTGATCGCCGCCGGCAAGGTGGCCGGCCAGCGTGTCTTCATCCGTGCCGACCTGAACGTGCCGCAGGACGACAACGGCAAGATCACCGAGGACACCCGCATCCGCGCGTCGCTGCCCGCCATCAAGATGGCGCTGGACGCCGGCGCGGCCGTCATGGTCACGTCCCACCTGGGCCGCCCGACCGAGGGCGAGTTCAAGCCCGAGGATTCGCTGGCGCCCGTGGCCGCGCGCATGGCCGAGCTGCTGGGCCGGCCCGTGCCGCTGAAGGGCGGCTGGGTCGACGGCGTGGACGTGGCCCCGGGCGAGCTGGTGCTGCTGGAGAACTGCCGCGTCAACAAGGGCGAGAAGAAGTGCAGCGAGGAGCTGTCGCGCAAGCTCGCGGCGCTCTGCGACATCTTCGTGCACGACGCCTTCGGCACCGCCCACCGCGCCGAGGCCACCACCTACGGCATCGCCAAGTTCGCCAAGATCGCCTGCGCCGGCCCGCTGCTGGCGGCCGAGATCGACGCCATCTCCAAGGCGCTGGCATCCCCGAAGCGCCCGCTGGTCGCGATCGTGGCAGGCTCCAAGGTCTCGACCAAGCTGACCATCCTGCAGGCGCTTTCAGCCAAGGTGGACGGCCTCATCGTCGGCGGCGGCATTGCCAACACCTTCATGCTGGCGGCGGGCCTCAAGATCGGCAAGTCGCTGGCCGAGCCGGACTTGGTGGACCAGGCCAAGGCCGTCATCGCCGCGATGGCCGCGCGCGGCGCCGCCGTGCCCATCCCTGAAGACGTCGTCTGCGCGAAGAAGTTCGCCGCCGATGCCGAAGCCACCGTCAAGGCCGCCACGGACGTGGCCGACGACGACCTGATCCTGGACATCGGCCCCAAGACCGCCGCCAAGCTGGCCGAGCAACTGAAGGCCGCCGGCACCATCGTCTGGAACGGTCCGGTGGGCGTGTTCGAGTTCGACGCCTTCGCCCAGGGCACCGAGACGCTGGCCCGCGCCATCGCCGAGAGCAGCGCCTTCAGCATCGCCGGCGGCGGCGACACGCTGGCGGCCATCGCCAAGTACGGCATCGAGGGTGATGTGGGCTACATCTCCACCGGCGGCGGCGCCTTCCTGGAGGTGCTGGAAGGCAAGACGCTGCCGGCGTTCGAGATCCTGAGCCAGCGCGCCGCTGGCTGAGACCCGGCCCTGGTGCATGCCCGCTTTCCCGGGCGTGCACCATGGACGCAATGGGCGTCGCGCCGCCAGAATGGCTCCATGGTTCTGCGCTGGCTGCTGGCCCTGCTCATCCTTGCGACCTTCGTCGGGCTGTATGCCAACGAGCACTGGATGACGCGCCGGCTGGCGCTGGACGGGCGCGGGCCGGCCCAGCACCTGGAGCTGGTGGACGATCGCGGCAGCGGCGGTGCGAGCCAGGCCCGGCTCGTCGGCACGCCAGGTGGGCCGCTGGCCATGCACTGCGAGATCCGGCCCGGCTTCCAGTGGCCGTTCTGCGAGCTGCAGATCGAGATGAAGGGCGGCGACCTGGACCTGCGCCGCTTCAGCCACATCCGGTTGTGGCTGCACGCCGAGGGGCCGATGCTGGATAAGGGGGGCGTCCAGGTGCGCGTGTTCCTGCGCAACTTCAACCCGGCCTATTCCACGGCCGGCGAGGCCCAGGATCTCAAGCCGCAGGAGGTGGGTTTCGCGCCAGGGGCCCAGCCCCAGCCGGTGGAACTGCGGCTGTCGCAGTTCGTCGTCAGCTCCTGGTGGGCCCAGACCCATCCGCTGCCGGTGTCGCTGGTGGGGCCGGAGCTGGACCGTATCCGCATCATCAGTTTCAGCACCAGCGGCCAGGTGGCGCCCGGCCAGCATCTGATCCGCGTGGACCGCGCCGAACTGGTGGGCGACTGGGTGGCGCCGGAGACCTTCCGGCTGGGCCTGGTGGGCCTGTGGATGTTCAGCCTGCTGGGCTATCTGGTCTGGGAAAGCTGGGCGGTGCGCGGCCGGCTGCGCCGCTCCGTCAGCCGTTCGCGTGCGTTGGAGAAGCTGGCGCTGCGCGATGCGCTGACACAGGTGGCCAACCGCGAGGGCTTGAGCCGTGCACTGGAGTTGCTGATCCGCTCTCAGGGCGAGCTGATCTTTCCGCTGTCCGTCGTCTTCGTCGACGCTGATCATTTCAAGGACATCAATGACCGGCATGGTCACGATGTAGGCGACCAGGTGCTGCAGCTACTGGCGCAGACGCTGCGCGCCAACCTGCCGCGCGACGACCTGGTGGCCCGCTGGGGTGGCGAGGAGTTCGTGCTGGTGATGCCGCAGACGCCGCTCGACGAGGCGGTGGCCGTGGCCGAGCGCCTGCGCCAGGTGCTGGCGCGCACGCCCTGGCCGGTCGGCCTGTCGGTGACGGCGAGCTGGGGTGTGGCCCAGGCAGACAGCGAGGCGGAGCTGGAGGCCGCCATGCGCGGGGCCGATCAGGCCATGTACCGAGCCAAGCATGCCGGGCGCGACCGGGTGATATCGGCTTCGGCATAGATCGCCAGAAAACCGGCATCGAGCCGACATGAAACGCGGCGTAACCTCACGGATTCCCTCCGAGAGACACTGCCATGGAAAAGAACAACGCCCCCTTGTCGCCCGCCGAAGCCGCGCTGCGCGACGCCGCCCGTGAGTACCACCGCGCCCCCACGCGCGGCAAGGTGTCGGTCACGCCCACGAAGGCCTTGAGCAACCAGCGCGACCTGTCGCTGGCCTACTCGCCGGGCGTCGCCTACCCCTGCCTGGACATCGAGCAAGACCCGTCGCTGGCGGCCGACTACACGTCGCGCGGCAACCTGGTGGGCGTCATCACCAACGGCACGGCCGTGCTGGGCCTGGGCGACATCGGCCCGCTGGCCGCCAAGCCGGTGATGGAAGGCAAGGGCTGCCTGTTCAAGAAGTTCGCCGGCATCGACGTGTTCGACATCGAACTCGCCGAGAAGGACCCGGACAAGCTGGTGGACATCATCGCCGCGCTGGAGCCCACGCTGGGCGGCATCAACCTCGAGGACATCAAGGCGCCCGAGTGCTTCTACATCGAGCGCGAGCTGTCCAAGCGCATGAACATTCCGGTGTTCCACGACGACCAGCACGGCACGGCCATCATCTCGTCGGCGGCGCTGCTGAACGGGCTGGAGCTGGTGGGCAAGGACATCGGCGCGGTCAAGGTGGCCGTGTCGGGCGCCGGCGCGGCGGCCATCGCGTGCCTGGACGTGATGGTGGGCCTGGGCGTGCGTCGCGAGAACGTGTTCGTCTGCGACTCGCGCGGCGTCATCCAGAGCGAGCGCGAGGACGCGAAGGCCGGCAAGCTGGACGAGTCCAAGCAGCGCTACTGCCAGGTCAGTTCGGCGCGCACGCTGGCCGATGTTGTCGAGGGCGCGGACGTGTTCCTCGGCTGCTCGGCGGCCGGCGTGCTGACGGCCCAGATGGTCAAGACCATGGGCGACAAACCCATCATCCTGGCGCTGGCCAACCCCGAGCCCGAGATCCGCCCCGAGCTGGCCAAGGCCGTGCGGCCGGACTGCATCGTCGCCACCGGCCGTTCGGACTATCCGAACCAGGTCAACAACGTGCTGTGCTTCCCCTACATCTTCCGCGGCGCGCTGGACTGCGGTGCGACCAAGATCACCGAGGGCATGAAGCTGGCCTGCGTGCGCGAGATCGCTGCGTTGGCCAAGGCCGAGACCTCGGACGAGGTGGCGGCCGCCTACGCCGGGCAGGAGCTGGCCTTTGGTGCCGACTACCTGATCCCCAAGCCCTTCGACGCGCGGCTGATCCTGCGCATCGCGCCCGCCGTTGCCGCTGCTGCGGCGGCCGATGGCGTCGCCACGCGGCCGGTGGAGGACCTGGCCGCCTACCGCCAGTCGCTGGAGCGCTTCGTCTATCAGACCGGCATGTTCATGCGCCCGGTGTTCTCGGCCGCCAAGGCCGCGCCGGCCCGTGTCATCTACGCCGAGGGCGAGGACGAGCGCGTGCTGCGTGCCGTGCAGGTGGCGCTGGACGAAGGCATCGCCAAGCCCACGCTGATCGGCCGCCCGGCCGTGCTGCAAGCCCGCATCCAGCGTGCCGGCCTGCGCCTGAAGCTGGGCGCCGACGTGGCCGTCATCGACCCCGAGGACGACCCGCGCTTCCGCCAGTACTGGGAGGCCTATCACGCGCGCATGAAGCGCAATGGCGTGACGCCGGAGATGGCCAAGTCCGCCGTGCGGCGCTCCAACACGGCCATCGGCGCGCTGGCCATCGAGCTGGGCGACGCCGATGCCATGATCTGCGGCATGGTGGGTCGTTTCGACCGCCATCTGGAGCAGGTGCGCGAGCTGGTGGGGCTGCGCGCGGGCGCGCGCCAGTTTGCCGCGATGAACGCGCTGATGCTGGACAAGATGACGCTGTTCATCACGGACACCTTCGTCAACGACTCGCCCGACGCCGAGGAGCTGGCCGACATCGCCGCGATGGCCGCCGACGAGCTGCGCCGCTTCGGCCTGCCGCCCAAGCTGGCCTTCGTGAGTCACTCGATGTTCGGCTCCAGCACGCGGCCTTCGGCGCTGAAGATGCGCCGCGCGCACGAGCTGTTCGCCGCCGCCCACCCCGAGGTGGAGTGCGACGGCGAGATGCACGGCGACGCGGCGCTGTCGGAGAGCGTGCGCCAGGCCTTCCTGCCCGACAGCAAGCTGACCGGCGCGGCCAACCTGCTGGTGCTGCCGACGCTGGACGCCGCCAACATCCTGTTCAACGTGCTGAAGATCAGCGCCAGCCAGGGCGTCACCATCGGCCCCATCCTGCTGGGCGCTGCGGCGCCGGTGCACATCCTGACGCCGTCGGCGACGGTGCGCCGCATCGTCAACATGACGGCGTTGGCGGTGGCGGATGTGCTGGAGGCGAAGTCCGCGCGGGGCTGAACTGCGCCAGCGCCACGCCGGCCAGGATGACGCCGGCGCCCAGCAGCTTGTGAGCGGTGAACTGTTCTCCGCCCCACAGCCAGGCGGCGAGACCCGCCACCAAAGGCATCAGGTAGATCAGCGGCGCCGTGCGTGCCACGCCGCGCCGCTCGTTGGCCCAGCCCCAGGCCAGCCAGCCGATGAAACCGCCGCCGGCCACCTGCCAGACCGTACCGCTCCACACCCACGCGGGCTGCGCCGCCCAGTCCAGCGCGGCCAGCTGCGGCGCGCACCACAGCAGCATGGGCAGCGTGCAGACCAGGCTGCCGTAGCCCAGCACCGTCACGCCGCCGTGGTGCTGGATCAGCGGCTTGCTCGCCACCGTGTACCAGCTGAACAGCGCGGCGGCAGCCAGCAGCGTCAGGTCGCCGAGGCCGGCCTGCCAGTCGGCGGTCAGCAGCTTGTCCGACGTGAACAGCAGCGCGCCGGTCGCGGCCGTCGCGACGCCCGCGATCTGGCCGCGTGACAGCTTCTCCATGCCGCTGAAGCGCAGGATCAGCAGCGTGAACACAGGCCCGCAGGCGAGCAGCACGCTGGCGCTGAAGGCCGTGGAACCCTGCATGCCGTAGGTCGAGGCCAGCAGATGCAGGCCCTGTCCCACCAGCGTCAGCCGCACCAGCGGTCCCACCTCGCCGCGGTCCAGCCGCGGCCAGCGCAGGCCGAAGCGCCAGCACAGCAGCGCCACCGCGCACAGCGGCATCAGCAGGTAGCGCACGCCCAGGAAGCCGGCCGGCCCGATCTGGTTGAACAGCGCCTTGGACAGCGGGAAGTTCAGCCCCCAGGTCAGCACGACGGCGAGGGCCGCGAGCAAGGGGGCGGTGGGGTGCTGCTTCATCGGTTAGCATCTTCTCATATGAGAGAAGAATTCTCTGATGTGAGCGAAGAAGGCCAGTTCGAGCGCCAGTTGGCCGAACGGCTGGCGTCGCTGCGTACAGCGGCCGGCTGGTCGCTGGACGAGTTGGCCGCACGCAGCGGCGTCAGCCGCGCAACCTTGTCCCGACTGGAGCGCGCCGAGACCAGCCCGACCGCCACGCTGCTGTCGCGCCTGGCCCGCGCCCATGGCCTGCCGCTGAGCCGCCTGCTGGCCGAGGCCGAAGCGCTGCCGGTGCGGCTGCTGCGTGCGGCGGACCAGCCGCGTTGGCACGACCAGCACAGCGGCTTCGAGCGCCGCATGCGCTGTCCGCCGCTGGCCGGCTTTGCCACCGAGGTCATCGAGGCCGTGCTGAGGCCCGGTGCCGAGCTGGCCTACGACGAGCCGACCGTCGCGCGGCTGGAGCACCACCTGTGCCTGTTGGACGGGCAGCTTCGGCTGACGCTGCAAGGCCAGGTGTTCGAGCTGGAGGCTGGCGACTCCATCAGCTTCCGTTGCCTGGGACGCAGCGTCTTCGCCAATCCCGGGGCCGCTGCCGCTCGCTATCTGCTGGCGATGACCGTGCCCGGCCTGTAACCGGTATCTAACCACGATGAGTTCAGACCTGACCCCACGCCTGGCGCCGCTCGATCCTGGCCACCCCGACGCACAGGCGTTGATGGCCCGGTCCGAGGCGCTGATGAGCAGTCTCTATCCCAGCGAAAGCAACCACTTCGAACCAGCTGACGGGCTGCGCGCGCCGCACGGCGCGTTCTGGGGCTTGTGGCTGGGCGACACGCTGGTCGGCTGCGGCGGCGTGAAGTTCCACGCCCCGGCCGGCGAGCCGGCCTATGGCGAGATCAAGCGCTTGTTCGTGCTCGACAGTGCGCGAGGGCAGGGGGCGGCCAGGCAGTTGATGGCCAGGCTGGAGGCCGAGCTGACGCAGTGCGGCGTTCGCCTGGTGCGGCTGGAAACGGGCATCCATCAGCCCGAGGCGTTGGGCCTGTACCGGCGGCTGGGTTATGTCGAGCGAGGCCCGTTCGGCAGCTACGCGCTCGACCCGCTGAGTGTTTTCTTCGAGAAGGTGCTGTAGCGGCGCGCGCACCGAAACGCGGCGAAACTTCGGCGGCCTTTGGCGGACCATAATTCCGCGCCCCCAGAAAGTTGAGACAAGCCATGACCCGCGCCACCAAGATCGTCGCCACCCTCGGCCCCGCTTCCAACACGCCCGAGGTGCTCGAGCAGATGATCCGCGCCGGCGTCGACGTCGTGCGCCTGAACTTCTCGCACGGCAAGGCGCAGGACCACATCGACCGCGCGAACATGGTCCGCGCCGCCGCCGAGCGCGTGGGCAAGTCGGTGGCCATCATGGCCGACCTGCAAGGCCCCAAGATCCGCGTCGGCAAGTTCGAGAACGGCAAGATCGAGTTGATCCCCGGCGCCAAGTTCGTGCTGGACGCCGACCGCACCGAGCTGGGCAATCAGGAGATCGCGGGCCTGGACTACAAGGAGCTGCCGCGCGACGTGAAGCCAGGCGACACGCTGCTGCTGAACGACGGCCTGCTGGTGCTGACCGTGGACCATGTGCGCGGCGCGCAGGTGCACACCACCGTCAAGCTGGGCGGCGAGCTGTCCAACAACAAGGGCATCAACAAGCAGGGCGGCGGCCTGACCGCGCCGGCGCTGACGGGCAAGGACATGGAGGACATCAAGACCGCGATGTCCTTCCAGTGCGAGTACCTGGCCGTCAGCTTCCCGAAGAACGCGACCGACATGGAGATGGCGCGCCAGCTGGCCAATGTGGCCGGCGAGCCCTACCGCCACAAGCCGCAGATGATCGCCAAGATCGAGCGCTACGAGGCCATCCCCCACCTCGAAGCCATCCTGAAGGCCAGCGACGGCATCATGGTCGCGCGCGGCGACCTGGCCGTGGAAGTGGGCAACGC
>CBFGPX010000045.1:0-21604 GCA_965650725.1 uncultured Comamonadaceae bacterium
CGGTCGCCACTTCATGCTCGAAGCTGTGACCGGCCAGCGTGGCGTGGTTGACCTCGATGTTGACCTTGACCTCGTTCTCCAGGCCGTAGGTCTTCAGGAAGCCGTAGACGGTGGCGCTGTCGTAGTCGTACTGGTGCTTGGTGGGCTCTTGCGGCTTGGGCTCGATGAGGATGGTGCCCTTGAAGCCGATCTTGTGCTTGTGCTCGACGACGGAGGTCAGGAAGCGGCCGTACTGGGCCAGCTCGCGCTTGAGGTCGGTGTTCAGCAGCGTCTCGTAGCCTTCACGGCCGCCCCACAGCACGTAGTTGGCGCCGTTCAGGCGGTTCGTCCACTCCAGCACATGCTTCACCTGCGCGGCGGCGTAGGCGTAGACCTCCGGATCGGGGTTGGTGGCGGCACCGCTCATGAAGCGGCCGTGCGAGAACAGGTTGGCCGTTCCCCACAGCAGCTGGACCTTGCCGTCCTGCATCTTCTTGGCGGCGGCTTCGAGCAGGCCGTCCAGGATGCGGTTGGACTCGGCCAGGTTGGCGCCTTCGGGGGCCACGTCGCGGTCATGGAAGCACCAGTAGGGCAGGCCCAGCTTGCCGAAGAAGTCGAACGCGGCGTCCAGCTTCATGTAGGCCGCCTTGACCGGGTCGGCCTCGTTGAACCACGAGCGCTGGAACACGGTGTTGCCGAGGCCGAAGACGTCCTCGCCCTTCCAGCAGAAGTTGTGCCAGTAGCAGACGGCGGGGCGCAGGTGTTCGGCCAGCGTCTTGCCCAGCACGACGCGGTTGGCGTCGTACCAGCGGTAGGCCAGCGGGTTGGTGGATTGCGGGCCTTCGTAGGTGACGACGGGGAGATCGGAATAGGCGGTGCTCATGGCGGGTCCTTACTGCGGGAAAAGGGGGTTGTTGGAAGAAATGGATCAGGCGGTGGCGGGCACGGCGCCGGTGCCGCCCGCCGTGTCGTTGCCGCTGCCGGCGTGCGCCTTGCGGCGGCGCTGGTCGAGTTCGTCGGCCATGCGCAAGGTGGTTTCCTTGTCCAGCTTGTTGGCCAGCAGGCACACGGTGCAGGCGGCGAACAGCGCACCCACGACGAAGCTGGACGCGACGCGGTAGCCCTCGATGGCGCCCGGCGCCGTGGGGGCTTGCGTGTCGTAGCCGAAGAAGCCGGCCAGCAGCCACAGCAGGCTGGCCGAGCCCAGCGCCAGGCCGGCCTTCAGCGAGAAGCCGATGGTGGCGAACACCATGCCGGTGAAGCGGCGGCCGGTCTGCCATTCGGAGTAGTCGGCCGCGTCGGCGTACATGGACCACATCACCGCCACGGTGGGCGCGTAGACGATGGCGCTCAGGATGTGCAGGCCCAGCATGGCCCAGACGGCGTCGGGCGGCAGCAGGTACATCGCGCAGGCGGTCAGCGTGCACAGGCCGAAGCACCAGATGCCGATGGCGCGCCGGCCATAGCGGGCCGACAGGCCCATGGACAGCATGATGACGACGATGGTGGTCGCCGTGCCAGCCATGTTGATGATGCTGTTGAACACGTCGGCCACGTTGGAGCTGGCCAGCTGGTCGCGCGTGCCGTGCACGATGTAGCCCAGGCTGTCGGCCAGGCTGCCGGTGCTGGCGGCGTCGGGCGTCGTCAGGCCTAAAGCGGCGACGAAGTCGAACATGGCGGCCTTGTCGGCGTAGTGGTGGTAGTAGTTGTAGTGCGCGCCGCCGCGCAGCGCCAGCATGCCGAACTGGAACAGCGTGTACAGCACCAGCGCGATCCAGGGGCCGTTCTTCAGCAGGTCGGAGAAGTCCTGCCTGGGCGACGACTTGGTCTCGACGATGGGCTTGATGCGCTCCTTGGTCGTGAAGAAGGTGACGAGGAACAGCACCAGGCAGGCGACGGCCCAGATGGACATCGTCATCTGCCAGCCGTGGGCGCGGTCGGCGCCTTGGGCGAACTTGGCCACCAGCGGCAGCGTCAGGCCACCCACCGCAAACTGCGCGACGTTGACGGACACGAAGCGGTAGGAGTTCAGCTTGGTGCGCTCGTTCAGGTCGCCGGTCATCACGCCGCTCATGGCCGAGTAGGGCATGTTGTTCATGCTGTACAGCGTCATCAACAGCGTGTTGGTGATGCCCGCATACGCGATGACCATGCCGGTGCTCCAGCCCCAGGCCGGGTCCGGCGCCGTGTAGGCCAGCACCATGACGACGGCCCAGGGCACGGACGTCCACAGCACCCAGGGGCGGAACTTGCCCCAGCGCGTGTTGGTGCGGTCGGCCAGCACGCCCATGACGGGGTCGAAGATCGCGTCCCACAGCCGCGGCCACAGCAGGATGGCCGCGGCCGTGTTGGCGCTGAGGCCGAACACGTCCGTGTAGAAGTTCAGCTGGAACAGGATCATCGACATGAAGACCAGATTGGCCGCGGCGTCGCCGCAGCTGTATCCGGCCTTCTCGATGAAGGACAGGGGCTGGTGGGTGGTCATGCTTGTCTCGTGTCGTTGTTGTTGTGGCCGGCGGTCAGTGCCGCTCAGTCCTTGACCTGATAGCTGAGGTAGTCGAAGTCGGCATGCTTGCGCGTGCCGGCCAGGTCCTGGCAGGCGATGCCGACGAAGTTGCCGGTGAAGCCGAAGCTGCTGGCAAAGCCGTTGACGAAGCGGGTCGCGAACTCATCGCTGAGCATCGCAGTGTCCAGCGCCGGGCCCACCGCCTGCCAGGGTTGGTCGCCCTGGCGGAAGTAGAAACGGTAGTGGTCGTGGCTGAACTCCAGCGCCAGGTCTACCGGGCCGGCCGCCAGCGCGATGGGTTCGCTGACCGCTGCGATCGCCGCATCGCGGTTCACATGCAGGCAGACGACGCGCTCGTTGCTGTCCAGGTCGCGCGTCACGTGCAGGTAGGCGTGGTTGCGCGTGTTGTAGTACGCGACCAGGCCGGCCATCTGGTGGAAGTTGTCCGGCTCGAAGTCCACGCGCGTCTCGACGCGGGCATTGAAGTGCTGCTGGCGGCGCGCGACCAGGCTCTGGTCGAACAGGCTCATCAGCGACTCGCGGCCGGTCAGGCGCAGGTGGCCGGGGCGGGCGGTCAGCGACGCCCAGCTCTCGTCGAAGGGCTTGCGCAGCGAGTTCAGGTGGCCGCTGAAGACGGGGCTGTCGAAGTCGTCGCGCGCCGGCTCGGCGGGGAACGGATGCGGCGGCAGGTCGGGTGGCGCGATCTTCAGGCTGGGCTGCTGGCCGCCGACGACCTCGGGCCAGTCGTCGTCGCGCCAGCGGATGCGCTGGATGGCGGTCTCGCGGCCCAGCGGGCAGTGCAGGCCTTCGTAGCCGCCGGCGGGGTTCTGCTTGGCGGCGTTGGGGCCGCTCCACTCCAGCGGCCGGCCGCACAGGTGGGCCATGAACCACTCGCCGTTGGCGGTCTCGACCCAGCTGGCGTGGCCGCTGCGCTGCAGGCCGTCGGTGGGTTTCTGCCAGGCGGTCAGCAGCGGGTTGCCGGGCAGCGTCTCGTAGGGGCCGTCGATCTGGCGCGAGCGGGCCAGCGTCACGGCATGCTCGTAGTAGGTGCCGCCCTCGGCGGTGAGCAGGTAGTACCAGCCTTTGCGGCGGTACAGGTGCGGGCCTTCGACGACGCCCAGCGGCGTGCCGGCGTAGATGTTCTTGACGGGCCCCACCAGCTTCTTGGCCTCATGGTCGTACTCCTGCAGCAGGATGCCGTTGAAGTGGTTCTTGCCGGGCTTGTGCGTCCACTGCTGGTTCAGCAGCCAGTGGCGGCCATCTTCGTCGTGAAACAGGCTGGGGTCGAAGCCCGAGCTGTTCAGGTAGATGGGATCGCTCCACGGGCCGTCGATGCTGGGCGCCGTGATGAGGTAGTTGTGCGTGTCCTTGAACGCGCCGATGGTGGAGCGCACGTCGGTGTAGATCAGCCAGAACTGGCCGCCCGAGTAGCTCAGGCAGGGCGCCCAGACACCGGCGGAGTCGGGGTGGCCGGTCAGGTCCAGCTGGCTGGTGCGCGTGCACGCATAGCTGTGGTGGCGCCAGTTGACGAGATCCTTGGAGTGGTGGATGCGCACGCCCGGCCACCATTCGAAGGTGGACGTGGCGATGTAGTAGTCATCGCCGTCCGCACCGGGGACGCGGCAGATGGAGGGATCGGCATGGAAGCCCGGCAGGATGGGATTGGTGATCATCGTCAGGAGGTCGCAGGAAGAAGGGAAGCCGGGCCGCGGTGCGAACGGCCGGCGTAGGTGAGCAGGGCGCCGATGAGGCCGAGGCCGATGGCGGCCGTCAGCGCCTGGGCGGCGCCGGAGAACTTGGCGGCGGCCACGCAGGCCTGCCAGTTCGCGGCGATGAGCGCGGTCAGCGCCAGGCCCAGCAGCGCCAGCACACCGCCGGCCGTCAGCAGGCCGCGGTGGCGGTGCGTCAGGTCCAGCGCGGCGTCCAGGTTCACGCGCTCGAAGCGACCGCGGAACCAGAACCAGAAGATGGCCAGGCTGCTCAGGTGCATGGCGCCGGCGTAGACGAAGGCCCATTGCTGGGTGCCGGTCCATTGCACGGTCAGCGCGGTCAGCAGCGTGATGAACATGCCGCCGATGCCGCCGGCCGTCGCGCCCAGGCCGATGACGGCGCCGGACACCTGGGTCGGGAACAGGTCGGTGGCCGAGGTCATCAGGTTGGCCGACCAGGCCTGGTGGCAGGCCGTGGCCAGCGTGATGAGCGCCACGCAGACGGCGAAGCTGTCGGTCCAGTAGGCCAGGATGCTGCCTGGCATGCAGGCGGCGAAGATGCCCATGGTCACCATGCGCGCCTTGCCCACGGGCCAGCCGCGCTTCGTCAGGTGGCCGGACAGCCAGCCGCCGAAGATGGAGCCCACGCTGGAGCCCAGGTAGATCAGGGCCACGAGGCCGGCGCTCTTCAGCGGGTTCTGGCCGCGCTCGCGCTCCAGGTAGGACGGCAGCCAGAACAGGAAGAACCACCACACCGGGTCGGTCAGCATCTTGCCGAGCAGGAAGGGCCAGATCTGGCGGTAGCGCAGCAGCGCGGTCCAGGGCAGGCGCAGCGTCTGCGTGGCGGGCGGCTGGCCGGCGCGAATGTGGGCCAGTTCGGAGGCCGACAGCCGCGGATGCTGCTCGGGCGCGTGGAAGCCGCGCTGCCAGAACACCAGCCACAGCAGGCCGGCTGCGCCGATGGCGATGAAGGCGGACTGCCAGCCGAAGCTCAGCGCCAGCCAGACGGTGACTGGCGACGCGATGATGCCGAGCGCCGTGCCGCTGTTGAACAGGCCGGTGGCCAGCGCGCGTTCCTGCTGCGGGAACCACATCGCCACCGCCTTGATCGCGGCCGGGAAATGCGCCGCCTCGGCCATGCCCAGCAGGAAGCGCACGATCACCAGCCCCAGCACCGTCGCGACCAGCCCGTGCGCGGCGGAGGCCAGCGACCACAGGATCAGCGCCACGGCCAGGCTGCGCTTGACGCCGAAGCGGTCGATGGCCGTGCCGATCAGCGGAGGGAAGGCGGCGTAGGCGGCGGTGAAGGCGAACGTGATCCAGCCGTAGTCGGCATCGGTCAGCGCCAGGCCGCCGGCCTCGAAGGGCTGCTGCAGGCTGGTCTTCAGCACCGACAGCGCATTGCGGTCGATGTAGTTGATCGTCGTCGCGACGAACAGCAGCGCGCAGATCCACCAGCGCTGGCGGCCCACGGCCGCGGTGCTTGCCGACGACATCAGGCGGCCCGTCCGAACGAAGCGTTGGTAGCGCTAGCGATGATGGTCCGGGTAAACCCCTGTCGCGCAGGCGACGTGTCAGGTGTTCCGGACGCGTTGTGGTTCAAGACTTGTCTCCGTTGGGGATGGTCGCCGGCCGACCGTCGAATGACAGTTGCCGGACGCAAATGTAGCGCTACCATTTGGGTTCACGCAAGCCGGGGAAATCGCGCACGCGGCCGGACACGAACAGGAGACGAGATGAAGTTCACAGGCAAATGGCTGGTGGCAGCGCTGATGGCGATGGCACCCGCCCTGGCATGGGCCGAGGACGGCTACGAGCTGTGGCTGCGCTACCGGCCGGTGCAGGGCGCGGCGCTGGCGCAGTTGCAGACGGGCGCCAGGGCCATCGTGCGTGCCGGCGCGGATTCGCCCACGCTGCAGACGGCCGTCGCCGAACTGAAGCGGGGTGTGGCCGGCATGACTGGACGTGAGCCGGCGCTGACTTCGCGCATCGCGCCCGGCGCGCTGGTGCTGGCCACGCCGGCGAGCGCGCCCGCCGGGCTCGCGATGCCGTGGGCGGAACTGGGCCCGGAAGGCTATGCGCTGCGCCGGCTCAAGCTGCAGGGCGCGGACGTCACGGTCATCGCCGCCAACACCGACATCGGCCTGCTGTACGGCAGCTACGCCTGGCTGCGTGCCGCGCAGACCGGTGTCGACCTGGCCCGTCTGGACCTGCGCTCGGTGCCCAAGGTCCAGCTGCGCATGCTCAACCACTGGGACAACCTGGACCGCCATGTCGAGCGTGGCTATGCCGGCGCGTCCATCTGGGACTGGTGGAAGCTGCCGGAGATCCTGGACACGCGCTACACCGACTACGCCCGCGCCAATGCGTCGCTGGGCATCAACGGCACGGTGCTGAACAACGTCAACGCCAAGGCCGACTCGCTGACCGCGCCCTGGCTGGCCAAGGCCGCGGCGCTGGCCGGCGTGTTCCGGCCCTATGGCATCAAGGTCTACCTGTCGGCGCGCTTCTCGGCGCCGGTGGAGCTGGGTGGGCTGAAGAAGTCCGACCCGCTGGACCCGGCGGTGCGCGCTTGGTGGAAGGCCAAGGCGGACGAGATCTACAAGACCATCCCGGACTTCGGCGGCTTCCTCGTGAAGGCCAACTCCGAGGGCCAGCCCGGCCCGCAGGACTACGGCCGCCACCATGCCGACGGCGCCAACATGCTGGCCGAGGCGCTGGCGCCGCATGGCGGCGTCGTGCTGTGGCGCGCCTTCGTCTACGCGCCCGAGGCCAAGGACCGCGCGGCCCAGGCCTTCGACGAGTTCAAGCCGCTGGACGGCAAGTTCGCGTCCAACGTCATCGTGCAGGTGAAGAACGGCGCCATCGACTTCCAGCCGCGCGAGCCTTTCCATCCGCTGTTTGGCGCCACGCCCAAGACGCCGCTGGCGCTGGAGCTGCAAATCACCAAGGAGTACCTGGGCTTCGCGACGCACCTGGTCTACATGGGCCCGCTGTTCGAGGAGGTGCTGAAGGCCGACACCGGCCACGGCGGCACGGTGGCGCGCGTGGTGGATGGCAGCCTGGCGAAACACCGGCTGACGGCGATGGCCGGCGTCGCCAACATCGGCACCGACCGCAACTGGAGCGGCTCGCAGTTCGACCAGGCCAACTGGTACGCCTACGGCCGCATGGCCTGGGACCCCGACCTTGGCGCTGCCGACGTGGCCCGCGACTGGGTGGCGCAGACCTTCACGGCCCGGCCTGCGGCGCGCGACGCCATCGTGAGCCTGATGCTGGCCTCACGCGAGGCCGTCGTGGACTACATGACGCCGCTGGGTCTGCACCACCTGATGGGCACTGGCCACCACTACGGCCCCGCGCCGTGGGTGGACAACCTGGAGCGCGCCGACTGGAACCCGACCTACTTCCACCGCGCGGCCAAGGAAGGCATCGGCTTCGACCGCACCGCCACCGGCAGCAATGCCGTGGCGCAGTACGCGCCGGCTGTGGCCAAGCGCTGGGCCGACCCGCGCACCACGCCGCCGGAACTGCTGCTGTGGTTCCACCACCTGCCCTGGGACTACGCGATGCCGTCGGGCCGCACGCTGTGGGCCGAGTTGATTGCCCGCTACGACCGCGGCGTCGCTGCCGTGGCCGGCGTGCGCGCCCGCTGGGCCGCGCTGCAGCCCGACATCGATGCCGCCCGCCACGCCGAGGTGACGGCCTACCTCGTCCAACAGGAGCGCGAGGCGCGCTGGTGGCGCGACGCCTGCATTGCCTATTTCCAGTCGGTCTCCGGCCTGCCGCTGCCGGCCGGCGTGCGCCCGCCCGAGCGCAGCCTGGACGAGTACAAACGGGAGCGCTTTCCGTATGCCCCCGGCAAGGGCTGAGAGCCGATTCAAGGGATGATGGAAAATCTTGGCTCTCCAAGAACAACGAACTCTCGAGGTGCAGATTGAAGCCAAACGCGCGCCAGGGGCGTAGCACCAAGGTCGCCACCATCGCCGATGTGGCCAGCCTGGCCGGCGTGTCGCCCATGACGGTGTCGCGCGTGGTCAACGGCGAGCAGAACGTCCGGCCCGGCACGCGGGAGAAGGTGCAGGCCGCGATCGCGGCGCTGAACTACCTGCCCAACCAGGCCGCGCGCCGGCTGGCCGGTTCGGAGCCCATCCGCATCGGCATGCTCTACATCGACCCCAGCGCCGGCTACCTCAACGAGTTCCTGATCGGCCTGCTGAACAAGAGCAGCCTCAGCCACGTGCAGCTCATCGTGCAGCGCTGCGACGCCGCACGCGACGGCGAGGAGAAGCCGGTGGCCGAGATGATCGCCAACGGCATCGACGGCCTCATCCTGCCGCCGCCCTTCTGCGACTCGCAGCCGCTGCTCAAGCTGGTCGCCGAGACCGACACGCCGGCCGTGGCCGTGTCCGCGGGCCAGCCGCCCGAGGACGTCTGCGCCGTGGGCATCGACGATTTCCAGGCCGCCTACGAGATGACGCGCCACCTGCTGGGCCTGGGCCATCACCGCCTGGGCTTCATCATCGGCGACCCCTACCAGCGCAGCAGCTCGCGCCGCCTCGCCGGCTTCCACGCCGCGATGACCGACGCGGGCCTGAACATCGCCGAGGAAGAGGTCGTCGCGCAGGGCATGTTCACCTACCGCTCGGGGCTGGACGCGGCCGAGTTCCTGCTGTCGCAGGAGCAGCGCCCCACGGCCATCTTCGCCAGCAACGACGACATGGCGGCCGCCACCGTGGCCATCGCCCACCGCCTGGGCCTGGACGTGCCCAGCGACCTGACCGTCGTGGGCTTCGACGACGCGCCTCTGGCCACCACGATCTGGCCCGAACTCACCACCGTGCGTCAGCCCATCATGGAGATGGCCGGCGCCGCGGTGGACCTGCTGGTGCGCCACATCCGCGCGCGCCGCTCCGGCGAGCCCTTGCCCTGCGAGCATGTGCTGAAGGACTTCGAGCTGATCCGCCGTCAGTCCGACGCCGCACCCCGTCTGCGCCCGCCCCTGCGGCGCTGAACCCACTTCAAGGCCCAATGGCGGGCCGGAGAAACTCATGGAACAACTGACCGGCCTGCGCTTCAAGCGCCTGCTGCTGACCGGCGCCGCCGGTGCCCTGGGCCGCATGCTGCGCCCGCGCATGAAGCGCTACTGCGAGACGCTGCGCGTGTCCGATCTCGTGGCGATGGACCCCGCCGGCGACGGCGAGGAAGTCGTCATCGCGCCGCTGGAAGACGAGGCCGCGATGTACGACCTGCTGGACGGCGTGGACGCCGTGCTGCATTTCGGCGGCGTGTCCGTCGAGAAACCCTTCAGCACCGTGCTGCCGGCCAACATCGTCGGCGCCTACAACCTCTACGAAGCCGCGCGCCGGCGCGGCACCAAGCGCATCGTCTTCGCCAGTTCCAACCACGTGACCGGCTTCTACGGCCAGGGCGAGACCATTCCCGCCCATGTCGTGCCGCGCCCGGACAGCTACTACGGCCTGTCCAAGGCCTTTGGCGAGAACCTGGCGCAGTTCTACTTCGACCGTCACGGCCTGGAGACGGTGACCATCCGCATCGGCTCCTGCCTGCCCGAGCCGCAGGACCGCCGCCACCTGTCGAGCTGGATCAGCCACGACGACATGGAGCGGCTGCTGGTCGCCGCCTTGAGCGCACCGGTGGTGGGCCACAGCATCGTCTACGGCGCCAGCGACAACCGCACGACCTGGTGGGACAACAGCCAGGGCAAGCATGTCGGCTACCGCCCGCAGGACAGCTCCGAACCCTGGCGTGCCGCCGTCGAGGCCAGGCA
Source organism: uncultured Comamonadaceae bacterium (assembly GCA_965650725.1). GTDB lineage: Bacteria > Pseudomonadota > Gammaproteobacteria > Burkholderiales > Burkholderiaceae_C > Pelomonas. The sequence continues at coordinate 9,986 of CBFGPX010000045.1, forward strand.
GCCGCACATCGACCCGACGCGACCCGAGGCACGCTACCAGGGCGGTGCCTTCGTCGTGCTGGGCCCCTTCGACTTCGCCGGCCAGGGCCCCAAGTGAGCGGCCCCCGCATCCCCTTCCAGCCGGCCGCGCGCCTGCCCGACGCGGCCTTCGAGATCCTCGCCCCCGAGGGCCGCGAGCTGCGGCTGTTCTCGGCCTGCGTGGAGCAGCTGGCCACCGGCCTGCAATGGGCCGAGGGCCCGGTGTGGTTCGGCGACGGCCGCTACCTGCTGCTGTCCGACATCCCCAACGACCGCATCCTGCGCTGGGACGACTGCAGCGGCGAAGTAGGCGTGTTCCGCCAGCCGGCCGGCAACGCCAACGGCCATGCGCGCGACGCGCAGGGCCGGCTGGTCAGCTGCGAGCACCTGGGGCGGCGCATCACGCGTACCGAGTTCGATGGCCGCGTCACCGTGCTGGCCGACCGCTACGACGGCAAGCCGCTGAACTCGCCCAACGACATCACCTGCGGGCCGGACGGCGCAATCTGGTTCACCGACCCCGAGTTCGGCATCGCCAGCGACTGGGAAGGCCTGCGTGCCACGCCCGAGCAGCCGCATGGCGTCTATCGCATCGACCCGGTCAGCGGCGAGTTGCAGCGCGTCATCGACGACCTCGCCGGCCCCAACGGCCTGGCCTTCACGCCCGACGGCCAGCGCCTGCTGGTGGTGGAGAGCCGCGCCCAGCCGCACCGGCTGATCTGGTCCTACACCGTCGACGGTGCGACGGTCAGCGACAAGCGCTTGCTGATCGATGCCGAAGGCCCCGGCGCCTTCGACGGCATCGCGCTGGACACGCAGGGCCGCATCTGGTGCGGCTTCGGCGGCGGCGGCCAGCCGGGCGTGGACCCGGCGCTGCTGGATGGCGTGCGCGTCTACTCGCCGGAGGGCCAGGCGCTGGCCCACATCCACCTGCCCGAGCGCTGCGCCAACCTGTGCTTCGGCGGTGCCAAGGGCAACCGCCTCTTCATGGCCAGCAGCCATTCGCTGTACGCGCTGTACGTGAACGCGCGCGGGTTCGTGCGCTGATGGCGGCCGGCATCACCGCACGCGACTACGGTCGCCTGCCGGACGGCCGCGCCGTCCGCGAATACCGCCTCGACAACGGCCGCGGCCTGGTGCTGACGGCGCTGGACTGGGGCGGCATCGTCACCGGCCTGTGGCTGCCGGGCCTGGCCGACAGCGTCGTGCTGGGGCTGCGCGACCTGGACGCCTATCTGAGCGGTGCCGGCTCCTACCTGGGCGTCATCGCCGGCCGCTACGCCAACCGCATTGCCGGCGGCAGCTTCGAACTGGACGGCCAGCGGCACACGCTGCCCGCCAACAACGGCGCCCACTGCCTGCACGGCGGCCCCGAGGGCTTCCACAGCCGGCTGTGGACGGCCGAGGCGCAGCCGGTGGCGGCCGATGGCGGCGTCACGCTGCGGCTGGCGCTGCACAGCCCGCATGGCGACCAGGGCTTTCCGGGTGCGCTGGACATGGCCGTGCGCTACACGCTGGGCACCGACATGAGCTGGCGCGTGGACTACGAGGCGCACTGCGACCGGCCCACGGTCGTCAACCCGACCTCGCACGCCTACTTCAACCTGGCCGGCGCCGAGTCGGGCTCGGCGCTGGCGCAGCAACTCACGCTGCATGCCGGCCGCTACACCGAGGCCGATGCGACCGGCATCCCCATCGCGCACCGCCCCGTCGACGGCACGCCCTTCGACTTCCGCCGCGAGCGTGCCGTGGGCCTGGACGTGGGCTACGACCACAACTGGCTGCTGGACCAACCGATGGATGGCGCGCTGCATGCCGCCGCGCGCCTGCGCGACCCGGCGTCGGGCCGCTGCATGGACATCCAGACCACCGAGCCGGCGATCCAGTTCTACGCCGGCACCTGGATGGACGGCTCGCTGGCCAGCCCGGGCGGGCGGCCCTATCGGCGTGGTGCCGGCCTGTGCCTGGAGACTCAGCACAGCCCCGACTCGCCCAACCGGCCCGTAGGTCCCGACTGGCCCAGCACGGTGCTGCAGCCGGGCGAAGTGTTCCGCTCGACGACGCTGCACCGGTTCAGCTGAAGCCATGCCCGAATCCGTTGCCGAGTTCATGCGCTTCACCGCGCCCGATGCGCAGGCCCACGCGCGCGGCATGGCCGGGCTGCGCGAGAAGCTTCAGCAGGCGCTGGTGCTGGGCGATGCGCTGGCCATCGTGGACCATGCCGCGGAGCTGGGCAGCATGCTCACCACGGACCGCCGCGAGCGCGAGGCGCTGGACCTGCTGCGCGAGCACGCCGCGGCGGCGCGGGCGCTGCCGGGCGAGGAGCCCGCGGGCTGGTTCTGGAATGCCTATGCGACGGCGCTGCAGTACGCCGGCCAGCGGGCGGAGGCCGAGGCCTACTTCGAGCTGGCACTGCGCCTCAGCGCCGCCGGGGGCTGGCGGCGCCTGCAGGCCATGGTGCTGCATCACTGGGGCCGCAGCCTGGTGGAGCAGCGGCGCTTCGCCGAGGCGCAGGTCCGGATCGCCGAGGCCCTGGCGCTGCGCGTGGAGCTGGGTAGCCCCATGGAGGCCTCGTCGCGGTGTGCGCTGGAGGCACTCGCCGGGCTGCGCGGCGAACCGGCGCCGTGAGGGCGACTACCCTGCGAGCCGGCGTGCTCATCCGCGCCGACTGGATGGCTGGAGCGGTCGCCGGCACGCTGGTGCTTGCCCTGCATGGCTGGCTGGCCAGGCTGTACGCCTTGCCCCAAGCCTTGCTGCTGCTGATCGGCCTGGCCAACCTGGGCTACGCCTGCTTGTCCTTCACGCTCTGGCGGCTCGGCCGGGGTGGCCGGGTTCCGCTGCTGCGGCCGATGGCCGCCGCGAACATGGCCTGGGCGCTGCTGTGCCTGGCCTGGGCCGCCCGCTGGGCCGGCGAGGCCAGCGTGTTTGGCATGGCCCAGTTGGTGGGCGAGGCCGTCTTTGTCGGGGTGCTGGGCGGGCTGGAGTGGCGCGCCGGCTCGGCTCAGAGGATGAAGTACTCGGGATAGCGCTTCTGGATCTCGTCCACCGACGCCAGCGTGCCGGACAGGTGGTCGCGCACGGCATGCTGCGCCGCCTCGACGTCGCGGGACTCGATGGCTTCCAGGATGGCCTGGTGCGCGCGCAGGATGGACTCGGTCTTGCCGACGAAGGGCGAGTGCAACAGCCGCAGACGGTCCACGTGGCCCGACATGCGCACGACCGTCGACCACAGCCGTGGCAGGCCGGCCGCCACGTACATGAGCCGGTGAAACTCCTTGTCGGCGGCGATGAAGCCGAGGAAGTCCTTCTGCGCTGCCAGGTCCGCCTGGCGGGCCAGTTGGGTGCGCAGATCGGCGATGACGCTGTCCTCATGCGAGATGGCCAGCTGGCGGGCGATCTCGATCTCGATGGAGCGACGCAGGAAGTGCGCCTCGCGGGCGGCCGGCACGTCGATGCGGCTGACCTGCGTCGTGTACTGCGCCCGTATGATGACCAGCCCCTCTTCGCTGAGCCGGATGAGCGCGTCGCGCACGGGCGTCTGGCTGATGCCGAAGCGCTGTGCCAGCTCGGCGCGGTCCAGCGCGATGCCGGGCGCCAGTTCCATGGAGATGATCGCGGCCCGCAGCGCCTCGACGACCTGGGGTGCCACGTGGCGGGTGTGATCTAGCGTGTAGTTCATCGCGGTTCTGAGGTCGGATCGGGCCACTGATGCCCTAATACATTAGGATTTTATGAGCCACCCCGGGTGGCTTCATGTGGGTGTTTCCCGGCGCCGGCAGGGGTGGGGCGGGCGGCGCGCGTGCCCGGTGCCGGCGCTGCGCCGCCCGGCGGGCCGGACAAAAAAACGGCGGCTCCGCAGGGCGGGCCGCCGCAAGTGAAAGGACGCCCACCAGCCCGGGCGTCCGACCAGAGATTCAGAGTTGCAGGCGTTGCCGGCGCAGGTGCTTGAACAGCTCGCCCAGTCCGTAAGTCCAGGGCGGGATGGCGTCGCTGCGCTGCACCGTGTTGACGAGGGCGCCGAGCGCGGGGCTGGCGATGGTGACGACGTCGCCCAGCCGATGCGTGAAGCCGGCGCCGGGCGCGCCTCGGTCCTGGATGGGCGAGAACATGGTGCCCAGGAACAGCATGAAACCGTCGGGGTATTGGTGGTGCGGGCCGCAGGCGTGGCGCACCAGTTCCAGTGGGTCGCGGCTGATCTCCTGCATGCGGCTGACGCCTTCCAGCACGAAGCCGTCGTCGGCGCCGGCGATGCGCAGGCTGACGGTGGCGGCGCGCACGGTGTCCAGCGTGAACTGGCCGTCGAAAAGGCGGATGAAGGGGCCGATGGCGCAGGAGCCGTTGTTGTCCTTGGCCTTGCCCAGCAGCAGCGCGCTACGGCCCTCGATGTCGCGCAGGTTGACGTCATTGCCCAGCGTCGCGCCGACGACCTCGGCGCGGCCGTTCACCGCCAGCACGACCTCGGGCTCGGGGTTGTTCCACTGCGAGTCCGGGTGCAGGCCCACGGCGTCGCCGAAGCCCACGGCCGACATCGGCTGGGCTTTCGTGAAGACCTCGGCGTCCGGGCCCAAACCGACTTCCAGATAGGGCGACCAGGCGCCGCGGGCGACGAACTCGGCCTTGAGCCGCTGCGCCGTCGCCGAGCCGGGGCGGATGCTGGCGAGGTCGGTGCCCAGCGTGGCGGTCAGCGACCGGCGCAGTTCGTGGGCGCGTGCGGCGTCGCCGCCAGCCTGCGCCTCGATGACGCGCTCCAGCAGGCTCACCGCAAAGGTCACGCCGCAGGCCTTGATGGCCTGCAGGTCGCAGGGGGCCAGCGGGCGGGGCAGGGCGGGGTTGGGGGATGTGGCCAACGCATTGGCCAGCACGGCCTGCACCGACCCCAGCGGCCGGCCGGGTGCGTGGCGGGCCAGCTCCACCACATCGTGGCGGTCCAGCAGTTCTGCCAGCGTGGCGGCCTGGGCGGACAGGTCAACGAGTTCGCCACCGCGCACCGTCACCAGCGCCGGGCCCGCGGCCTCAGGGTGCCATACGCGCCCGACCAGGACAGCGCTGGCCGAATCGGTCGGCAAAGCGGTCTGAGTTGAAGCGTGGCGGTCTTGCATCGTTGAAGCTCATCGGAGCCCGTGGCTGATGTCGGCCATTGTGAGCGCTACCGATGTGCTTGCCAATCGCGGTTAACACGGGCGCCATGGTTCTGATATCCACTAATACATTAGTACACACCCTCGTTGACGGTGTGAAAGGTGGGGCGTAAATTGCAAATGTGCGCGCTACCATTTCTATTTGATGTCGCGTTAACGGCGCCCGAAATTTCGGCATGCAGAATCAAAGAGGAGACGACAGATGAGCAAGACCCCCTCGCGGCCCGAGCGCCGCACGCGCCTGGACCGCCAACTGGCCCTGGGCACCACGCTGCTGGCCGGGCTCATCGCCCAGGCCTATGCGCAGACCCCGGCCCAGTCGCAGCAGGCCTCCACGCAGCAGTTGGACACGGTGGTCGTGACCGGCATCCGCGCGTCGCTGGAAAGCTCGGCCAACGCCAAGAAGAACGCCGTGGGCTTCCTCGACGCGATCACGGCCGAGGACATGGGCAAATTCCCGGACAGCAACATCGCCGAGTCCATCGCCCGCATCCCCGGCGTCACGATGACGCGCGAGATCACCGGCGAGGGCCTGCAGATCCAGATCCGCGGCCTGGGCACCAACTTCACCCGCATCCTGCTGAACGGTGCGCCGGTCGCGTCGGCCTCCACCGGCCGCACCGACACCGGCAGTGCCAACCGCGAAGTCGACATGGACTTCCTGCCCGGCGAACTGTTCAGCCGCGTCAGCGTCATCAAGAGCCCGACCGCCTCGCTGCTGGAAGGCGGCGCAGCCGGCATCGTCGACATGCGCAGCGCACGCCCCTTCGACAAGAAGGGCTTCCGCACCGCCTTCACGCTGACGGGCACCAAGAATCAGAACGCCGAGGACTGGGGCAACCGCGGCTCGGCGCTGGTCAGCAACACCTGGAACAACGTGTTCGGCGTGCTGGCCGGCGTGGCCTGGTCGACCAACAAGGTCAAAACCACCGGCTTCGAGTCCATCGGCTGGACCAATGCCAACCTGTCGGCCACGCAAGGCGCCAGCCTGGGCACGGCGCGCAACAGCACCGGTGGCGGCAACTGGACCATTCCCGGCACCGTGCCGGCCGGCGCGGGCAACGGCCTGAACACCGGCGACGCGATCAACGAGGCCTTCCTGCTGGCCAAGAACCCCGGCCTCAGCATCCAGCAGATCGACAACGCCATCCTCCCGCGCCTGGGCCGCGCCATGGTGGCCGAGGGCAGCCGGGACCGCAAGAACGCCATCCTGTCGGTGGAAGCGCGTCCGAACAGCTCGGTGAAGTTCTTTGTGGACGCCATCTACGGCCACAAGAAGAACCAGTTCGAGCGCGTGGACATGAACTGGGTGGGCCGCAACGGCTCGTCCATCCCCATCAACATGACGGTGGACAAGAGCGACTGCGCTGCCGGCTGCACGGTCACCAAGGGCACGTTTGCGAACTCGCAGTACTTCCTGGAGTACCGGCCCTACACGGAGGAGACCAAGTTCCATAGCGTCAACCCCGGCATGAGCCTCAGGCTGACCGACGCGATCAGCCTGGATGTGCAGGCCAACAAGACCAAGAGCGACTTCCAGCGCCAGTCGCCGACGGTGCTGTTCCAGACCGTGCTGGGCTCGGGCCTGACGACGGAGTACGACAACACCAGCGGCGTGCCCAAGCTGAGGGCCATTGGCGCCAACGGTGCCACCGACCTGCTGAACACGCCCAGCGCCTTCGGCTGGAACGGCGGCCGCCTGAATCAGCAGGACGAATTGCGCTCGGTCCGCACCTCCGGCCTGCGCGGCAACTTCGACATCGACGCCGGCATCTTCGACGTCAAGTTCGGCGGCTCCCATGACAGCGTCTCGCGCCGCATCAACACGCTGGACAACAGCGGCTACTGGGAAAACATCGCCTGCCGGCGCAATGTCAACGTGTTCCTGCCGGGCCCCAACACCGTCAACCCCGGCCCCTGCAACGGCGCCGGCGCGGCCGGCGCGGCGGCCGGCACCTACCCGGGCTATGGCACGGGCTTCACGGCCGGCGCCAATCCGGCGTCGCTGCAGTTCCAGGGCTCGACCATCCCGAATGCGTCCGTGCCCAGCTATCTGCGGCCCACGGCCAACGGCTTCGTCACGCTGGACTGGGCCCGCTTCGCGAAGGACTCCGGCTACCAGATGGCCCGCGACGCGGCGACCTTCGGCACCGCCAACTCCAACAACAACGTGGCACCCGGGTTCTTCCAGGAAAAGGTCGATGCCATCTTCACCGAGGTCAACGGCGAGACCACGCTGTTCGGCAACCAGCTGCGCTACAACGCTGGCGCCCGCTATGCGACGACGGAGCAGACCTTCGCCACGCTGACCACCCCGGCCGACCCGCGCAACGCCGCGCAGAACCTGGCCGACGGCGGCCGCTATCCGGCCCGCGTCGTCGAGAGCCTGACGACCACGACCTACAGCAACTTCCTGCCGTCCGGCAGCCTGGCCTACAACCTGCGCAAGGACGTGCTGGCCCGCGCGTCCATGTCCAAGACCATCACGCGCGCCGACCCCACACAGCTGCGCGCGCTGTCGCTGAGCTTCACCGACCCGGCGGCCCAGAACGGCCAGCTGACCAACCCCGACCTCAAGCCCTACGAGTCCAAGAACACCGATCTGGGCATCGAGTGGTACACGGGCCGTGAAGGCTATGTCGCGCTGGCCTGGTTCAAGAAAGGCATCCAGGGCTTCACGGCCAACCGCACGCTGAACGTGAGCTTCGCGGACCTGAACACCTATGGCGTCAACTGGACCCAGGGCGGCCTGACCGACACGCAGAAGACCGGCCTTTACACGCGCGCCGGCCTGCCGGTGCCCGCCGACCTGGCCACGGCACCCACGGGCGCCGCGCTGGCGGCGATCAATGCGCTGGGCGTCACGCTGACGCAGACGCAGAACACTGCCGACGAGCTGCAGATCAAGGGCCTGGAGTTCACGGTGCAGCAGCCGCTGGAGATCGTGTCGTCCTACCTGAAGGGCTTTGGCGTCAGTGCCAACTACACCAAGGTCAAACAGTCCGGCGCCAACGTGGCCACCGGCGTGCCGCCCTACACCTACAACATGGCCATGTACTACGAAGGCCGGTTCGGCGGTTTCCGCCTGACCAAGACCTTCACCAAGGGTTCGCAGTCCACCGGCAAGGGCCAGAACGGCATCACGGAAGCGGCGTTCTTCGGGCTGGACTACGCGCAGGTGGACTTCACCTCGCGTCTGAACGTCGGCGAGATCCTGGGCAGCGTCTTCGGTGTCAAGCGCGACCTGCAGGCCACGTTCGACATCTTCAACGTGGCCCGGGCGTCGCAGCGCACGAACTTCCAGTTCGCCAATGCGCCCTACGCGATCTACGAGCCGGGCCGCACCTATCAGGTCGGTCTGCGCGCGAGCTTCTGAGGCCTTCAGCGCAATGACAAGGGGCTCCCGCGGGAGCCCCTTTTTTTCGCGTGGCCTTCAGCGCTTCGGGCAGCGGCGTTGCAGCAGCTCCAGCGGGAAGGCGTCGGCCATCGCCTGATAGCCGGCCATGGACGGATGCAGGCCGTCGTTGTCCAGTTCCTTGCGCAGGTGCGACGGCCGCGCCGGGTCGCGGGCCAGCGCGTCGAAGTCAACGACAGCATCAAAGCCGCCTTCGCGGCGTATCCAGTCGTTCAGCGCCTGGCGGTCGGCCTCGTTCTCCGGGCCCGGCTGGTAGTAGCCGCTGCCGCCGTAGGGCATGACAGTGCCGACGAACAGGCATACGCCGCGCGTGCCGGCCTGGGTCTTCAGCGTCGTCAGGCCCGCCTTCAGCTCGGCCAGCAGCGCGGCGCGCGATTCGGGCGTGGTCTGGCGCTGCCGGTGGCTGCCGCCCAGGTCGTTCACGCCGGCCAGCAGCACGGCGTGCGTCGCGCCGCTGCGCGCCAGCGCATCGCGGTCGAAGCGCTCCAGCACGCGCGGCCCCAGGCCGTCGCGCAACAGCCGGTTGCCGCCGATACCGGTGTTGACCACGGCCACTGCCTGGCTCTGCGCGACGAGGCGGCGCGACAGCGCGTCGGTCCAGCGCAGGTAGCTGCCGGCCTGCACGCCGTAGCCATCGGTGATGGAGTCGCCGATGGCCACCAGCACCGGCTGCGGCGCTGCGCCGCTGACGTCCACGGCCGCCAGATGCCACCAGCCGTCGCGCGGCGTGGCGGCGCTCCAGTCCGCCTTGTCCACCTGGTTGCCGGCCAGTGCCCAGCTCTGGATGCGCGAGCCCGGATGCACGGTCGCCCGTGCCGGCGACTGCGCCAGGTGCATCTGCACGGCCAGGTCGGCCGTGCGTGGCACGGCCAGCGGTACCGGGTCGCTCCAGGCTTCGGCACCGGGCGCCAGGCGCAGCGCGCGCTGGCCGCCAAAACTCAGCGGCCGCAGACTGCCTTCCTGCAACTGCGGGCGGCCGGATTCGGTGCCCGCGGCCACCAGCGCCACGCTGGCTGCGTCCAGCTTCAGCTCCTGCTGCCCGAACAGGTTGCTGACACGCACCCGCACGGCCGTGCCGGCCACCGTCGTGCGCACCACCTGACGCAGGCTCACGTCGTTCAGCGGCGCCTGCCAGGGCGCGGGCGGCGGCGTGCTGCCGGGGGCGGCGGGCTGCTGGTCCAGCTGCGCGCTGCCCCAGGCCGCCAGCCACTGTGGCGGCGCCGTGTCGCGAGCGGGCGATGCGCAGCCGGCCAGCAGCAACGCGGCGAGAAGCAGGGTGGGGCGGCGGAGCAGGACGGGCATGGGGGTGTTGGGAATGATGGACCGAAAATGATATCGCTACCAAGTTGCCGCGCCATAGGCATCGCCCCTGCCGCTGTAGGACCTGGACGACAGCCGTCTCCGGTTCGTGATGACAGTGCAGCATCGCGGTCGCGTCGAGGATGGCGACACTGCTTGCAACGCCAGGAGAAGACCATGTCCAAGCTCTCAATCTCGGCCCGACGCGCCGGCCTTGTTGCCCTCGCGGCCTCTTTGACTCTGGCCGCCGGCTGCTCGTCCATGAGCGAGCGTGAGCGCGGCACCGCCCAGGGCGCGGGCGTCGGCGCCGTGGCGGGCGCCGTCATCGGCTCCATGACCGGCGGCAATGCCGGTCGCAGCGCGGCCATCGGCGGCGTCGTGGGCGCGGTCGCCGGCAATCTGTGGTCCAAGCGCATGGAGGAGAAGCGCGAGGCGCTGGCCCGCGCCAGCCAGGGCACCGGCGTGGAGGTTGCCCGCACCGACGACAACCGCCTGAAGCTGAACGTGCCCAGCGACGTGTCTTTCGACTCCGGCCGGGCCGACATCAAGCCGCAGATGCGACCGGTGCTGGACGAGATCAGCCGCAACCTGGACCCCGGCGTGCGCGTGAGCATCGTGGGCCACACCGACAGCACCGGCAGCGATGCGATCAACGACCCCCTGTCGCGCGAGCGTGCGATGGCCGTGCGTGACTACCTGGGCGCTCGCGGCGTGGCGCCGTCGCGCATGTCGGTGACGGGCCGGGGCTCGCACGAGCCGGTGGCCAGCAACGACACCGAGTCGGGCCGCGCGGCCAATCGTCGCGTGGAGATCTTCCTGTCCGAGCAGAACCCGGCCGGCTGACCTGCGGAGCGCGCGCCCAAGCAAAAAGGGCCTGATCGTTTGATCAGGCCCTTCGTGTGTCTGGTGCCGGCAAGAGGAGTCGAACCCCCGACCTTCGCATTACGAATGCGCTGCTCTACCAACTGAGCTATGCCGGCCCTGAGGCGCTGGGCTGTTGCCTGCGCGTCAAGCCCGCCATTATAGCGGCATTTTTCAGTCCATCTCGCGGTGGTAGGCGGCGATGCGTTCGACCTCGTTTTTGGAGCCCAGCGCCACGGCCACGCGCTCGTGCAGCTTGGTGGGGTTCAGGTCCATGATGCGCTCGCTGCCGTTGACGGCTGCGCCGCCCGCCTGCTCGATGAGGAAGGCCATGGGGTTGGCCTCGTACATCAGGCGCAGCTTGCCGGGCTTGTCGGGTTCGCGCCGGTCCCAGGGGTAGAGGAACACGCCGCCGCGGGTCAGGATGCGGTGCACGTCGGCCACCATGCTGGCCACCCAGCGCATGTTGAAGTCCTTACCGCGCGGGCCGGTGGCGCCGGCCAGGCATTCGTCGATGTAGCGCGTCACTGGCTGCGCCCAGTGGCGCATGTTGGACATGTTGATCGCGAACTCCTTGGTGTCGTCCGGGATCTTGACCTCGTCCTGCGTCAGAACCCAGGAGCCGGTCTCGCGGTCCAGCGTGAACATCGCGACGCCGTCGCCCACGGTCAGCACCAGCATGCTCTGCGGGCCGTAGACGCAGTAGCCGGCCGCGGCCTGCTGCTTGCCGGGCTGCAGGAAGTCTTCCTCGCTGACGCCGCGGGTGTGGCCGACCTTGCGCAGCACCGAGAAGATGGTGCCGATGCTGACGTTGACGTCGATGTTGCTGGAGCCGTCGAGCGGGTCGAACAGCAGCAGGTACTCGCCCTGCGGGTAGCGGTTGGGCAC
>CBFGPX010000046.1:0-21590 GCA_965650725.1 uncultured Comamonadaceae bacterium
CCGACTGCTGGCACTTCTGTTCGTCGCCGCAAGCCTGGGTGCGCAGGCGCAGGGTACGGTCTACCGCTGCCCCGGGCCGCCGGTGCTGTACACCGACGCGCTGTCCGCCAAGGAAGCGAACGACAAGGGCTGCCGCACGATAGAGGGCACGCCCATCACCGTCGTGCAGGCGCCAAAGCCGCGTGCGGGCGCCTCGGTGCCGGCACCAGCGGTGGCTGGAGCGCGTGGTGCTGATGCGCGCGTCGAGGCGGGCCAGCAGCGCGTTCGCGACGACGAGCGCCGCCGCGTGCTGCAGACCGAGTTGCGCCAGGCCGAGGAGCGCCTCGCCAGCGCGCAGAAGGAATTCAACAACGGCCAGGGCGAGCGGCGCGGCGACGAGCGCAACTACCAGAAGTATCTGGACCGCATGGCCGAGCTCAAGGACAACATCGCGCGCTACGAGGCCGACGTGCAGGCCCTCAGGCGCGAGATCGCCAAACTGCCCTCCTGAAGCGCCCGGCGCGATGGGGGCCCCCATGCGCCATGACTGATATCTCCCTGCTGCCGGCCGAGTTCGCCGGCCTCGACCTGCTGGCCACCATGGTGGTGGTCGTCAGCGCCGACGGCGAATGCCTGTTCGCCAACACAGCCTTCGAGAACACCATGCGGCTGTCGCGCCGCGCGGTGCAGAAGGCGCAGCTGCCCGACTGGTTCGACGAGCCCCAGCGCCTCACCGAGACACTGGCCGGCGTGGCCGCCAACCACTACTCCAGCAGCCGCTTCGACGCCCAGTTGCGCCGCGGTGCCTGGGCCCATGAGGACGGCCTGCCGGTGCATGTCATCGTGTCGCAGATGGATGCGGGCGACGACGGCGAGCCGCGTGCGCTGGTGGAGCTCATCGAGATCTCCCAGCAGGCCCGCCAGGACCGTGACGAGCGCACGCTGGACCAGGTGCAGGCCACCAAGGAGCTGACGCGCAACCTGGCCCACGAGATCAAGAACCCGCTGGGCGGTATCCGCGGCGCGGCCCAGCTGCTGGCGCTGGAGCTGCAGGAGGGCAGCCCGGAGCTGACCGAGTACACCCAGGTCATCGTGCACGAGGTGGACCGGCTGCAGAGCCTGGTGGACCGGCTGCTCGCGCCGCACCGCAAGGCGCAGGTGGTGGGCGACGTCAACATCCACGAGATCTGCGAGCGCGTGCGCGCCCTGGTGCTGATCGAGTACCCCAAGGGCCTGAGCATCCAGCGCGACTACGACACCTCGCTGCCCGACTTCCGCGGTGACCGCGAGCAGCTGATCCAGATGGTGTTGAACATCGTGCAGAACGCCGCCCAAGTGCTGGGCCCCCGCATCGCGGCCGGCGACGCGCAGATCGCGCTGCGCACGCGCGTCGCGCGACAGGTGACCATCGGCAAACAGCGCTGGCGCTTGGCACTGGAATTGCATGTCGAGGACAACGGTCCCGGCGTCCCCGCCGAGATCCGGGACCGCATCTTCTTTCCGCTGGTATCGGGACGGGAAGGCGGCTCCGGCCTCGGACTCACGCTAGCGCAGACGATCGCCCAACAGCATCAAGGGATGATCGATTGCGAAAGCGAGCCGGGCCTGACCAATTTCAGAATCACGCTGCCGCTCCCCTAGCCCACAAGGTGATGGGCGCGGCTGAGGAAACGCATGAAATCCATCTGGGTTGTTGACGACGACCACTCGATCCGCTTTGTGCTCGAGAAGGCCCTGGCCCGTGAGGGGCTGCCGGTGCGCAGCTTCAGCAACGCGCGCGACATGCTCGCCGCGCTGGACGATGACTCGCCGCAGGTGCTGGTGTCCGACATCCGCATGCCCGGCGGGTCAGGTCTTGAGCTGCTCGCCAAGGTGAAGGCACGGCTTCCCGCGCTGCCCGTCATCATCATGACGGCCTATTCCGACCTGGACAGCGCCGTGTCCGCCTTCCAGGGCGGCGCGTTCGAGTATTTGCCCAAGCCCTTCGATCTGCCTCGCGCCGTCGAACTCATCCGCCGCGCGCAGGAGGAAAGCCAGCGCGAGGCCGGCGAGCAGGAGGCCGCGGCGCAGGTGCCCGAGATGCTGGGCCAGGCGCCGGCGATGCAGGATGTGTTTCGCGCGATTGGACGGTTATCCCAAAGCAACGTCACGGTGATGATCACCGGCGAGAGCGGCTCGGGCAAGGAACTCGTCGCCCGCGCGCTGCACAAGCACAGCCCGCGCGGCGAAGGCCCGTTCGTCGCCATCAACACCGCGGCCATCCCCAAGGACCTGCTGGAAAGCGAACTGTTCGGCCACGAGCGCGGCGCCTTCACCGGCGCGCAGGCCTCGAGGCGCGGCCGCTTTGAGCAGGCCGATGGCGGCACGCTGTTCCTGGACGAAATCGGCGACATGCCCTTCGAGCTGCAGACGCGCCTGCTGCGCGTGCTGTCCGACGGTCAGTTCTACCGCGTGGGTGGCCACAGCCCCATGCGCAGCAATGTGCGCGTCATCGCCGCGACCCACCAGAACCTGGAAGAGCGCGTGCGCCAGGGCGTGTTCCGCGAGGACTTGTTCCACCGCCTCAACGTCATCCGCCTGCGCCTGCCGCCGCTGCGCGAGCGCAAGGAAGACGTGCCCGCGCTGGCCCGCCACTTCCTGCAGCGCAGCGCGACGGAACTGGGCGTCGAGCCCAAGCGCCTGAGCGATGCGGCGCTGGCCGTGCTGACCAACTTCGAGTTCCCCGGCAACGTGCGCCAGCTGGAGAACATCTGCCATTGGCTCAGCGTGATGGCGCCCAGCCAGACCGTCGAGCCCGAGGACCTGCCGGACGAATTGCAGCCGGGCTATGTGGCCGCGGCACCGGCCGTCGCGGCGGCGCCGCAGGCCAGTGTGCCTGCCGTCGCATCCGCGTCGGTGCCGGCGGCCCTGCCCGCCAGCACCAGCAGTGGTGAGGGCTGGCTGGCCGACATGGCCGCCGATGCCCGCGCGCGCCTGATCGCGGGTGACCCCGACGTGTGGGATGCGCTGACCAAGCGCTTCGAGGCCCAGCTCATCCTGACTGCGCTGGACATCACCCGAGGCCGCCGCATCGAGGCCGCTCAGAAGCTCGGCATCGGGCGGAACACGATCACGCGGAAGATCCAGGAGTTGGGACTGGACGTCTGAGCGCGTTGACCCTGGGCGCAGGGTCTCGCCGCTGGCGACCGCCTACTGCACGCGGAAGTTGAACGCCACCTCGTACCACTGCTGCGGCTTCAGCCCCTCGCGTGCTTCGGGGTGCAGGAGGCAGGCGGTGGCCGAGGCATGCGCCGCCTCCGCGAACGACGGGTCGGTCGGCGGCAGCACCCGCACCTGCGCCGTGGCGTCAGGCTCGGGCACCATGAAGCGGATCCTGACCTGACCGCTGCGCTCGGCGCGCAGGGCGAGCTTGGGATAGTCGGGCAGGAAGCAGCGCTGCGGGCCGGTGGAGGACTGTCCGGCGATCCAGCTCTGCGTCATCACGTAGCTGCTGGCGATGGCGGCGTCGTCCTGCGTGCGGGCGGGTGCGTAGCGACACTTCAGTGCCGCAGTGACAAACGCCTGATCGAGGGCCTTGTGGCCGGACGAGGACACGACGGTGGCTTTCGATGCGCTGCCATCGAGTTCGACGTACACACGCAGGTCGATATTGGTGGCGAACGGTGCCGCGGTGAAGAAGGCCTTGTCAGGTCGCAGGCAACCCGGCTGGACCTGCGCTTCGCTGCGGATCACGGGGCCTGCGGGCCTGGCTGGCGGCGGTGTCGCACAGCCCGCCAGGAAGCTGCTCAGCAGCGCGGCCTGCCAGACGTGGCGGCCTGAAACGTCGACGTTCATCGTTTGTCTCCTCCTTGATCTTCTTGTGCGGCGCGCATTGTGGCCGTTCCGCGCGGCCATCGCCGCACCGCCTAGCGCCCCGTCACGTGCAAGCCCAGCAACACCACCGTCGCCAACCCGAACATCAACGTCAGCCCGCGCCAGAACAGCAGCGGATGACGCTGCTGCAGCGGCGTGCGGTCGCGCTTCATGAACTCAGGCCCCGGCGCGTGCAGGTCGTGCACGAACTCCGACAGCGCCTGCTGCCGCCGTGCCGGCTGTGGCTGCAAGGCCTTGCGCAGCACGCGATCCAGCCACTCCGGCAGATCGGGGCGGCGCGTGCGCAGCGGCACGTATTGCAGCTTGTGCAGGTCGCGCTCGCCGCGCACCTGCGGCACCTGCAGGCCGTAGGGCAGGGCGCCGGTCAGCATCTGGTAGGTCAGCACGGCCAGCGAGAACAGCTCGGACAGCGGCGTGCCGCCCTCGCCGGTGAAATACTCCGGCGCCGTGTACTGCAGCGTGCCGGCCAGCTCGCGGGCGCGTGCATCGCCCAGGCCTTCGCTGAGGCCGGCGACATGGGCCGACGCCAGGTCGATGAGGACCACCGTGCCGTGGCGGTCGATGACGAGGTTCTCTGGCCGCAGGTCCTGGTGCAGCATCTCCTTGCGATGCAGCGCCTGCAGGCCGCGCGCGACCTGCGTGACGATCTGGCGCACCTCGTCCAGCGCGGGAGAAGGGTGGTCGGTCAGCCATTGCGCCAGCGTCTGGCCGGCGATGAATTCGGTCGCGGTGAACAGGTGCTTGCGCGGCACGTCCTGCTGTGAGGCCTTCACGACGTGCGGGCTGTCCACGCGGCGCGCCACCCACTCCTCGGTCGCGAAGCGGTCCAGTTCGCGCGGCTGTTCGGCCAGCTCGGTCGAGGGCAGCTTCAGCACCCACTCGCGCTGCTGCGCATCGGTGGCCAGCAGTACCTGGCTGCGCGGGCCGACGTGCAGCTCGCGCACGATGCGGTAGCCCTCGAAGTCCTGCCGCGGAGCCAGTCGTGGCGGCAGCCGCAGCGCGTCGCGGTTGAACGCCGGTGCCAGTTTCTCGGGCAGCGCGTCCACGCGGGCCAGCATGACGGTCACGTTGTCGCCGCTGCCCTGCGCCAGCGCCGTGGCCACCAACGCTTCGGCAGCGGCCTGCAAGTCGTCGCCGTGCCGGGCCAGCGCCGCGTGCACGTGGGCCGCCTCCAGGTATTCGTAGGCGCCGTCGGTGGCCAGCAGAAAGGTCTCGCCGATCTCGACGGGCAGGCAGGCGTGGTCGATCTCCACATGCGGGCTGACGCCCAGCGCGCGGCCGAGATACGACTGGCCGTCCACGCGCACGCGGTGGTCCTGGCTCAGCTGCTCCAGCGCGTTGGCGTGGACGCGGTAGATGCGCGTGTCGCCCACGTGCAGCAGGTGTACCTCGCGGCCCTTGAAGACCAGCGCGCTGAAGGTGCAGACATGGCCGCGGTCGGCGTTGAAGCGGCCGTCGCCGCGCTGGCTCTGCGCGTGCAGCCAGCCGTTGGTGGCGGCCAGCACGCAGTGCGCGGCGCGGCGCACCGTCCAGGCGTCGGAGGTGCCGTAGTAGTCCTCCAGGAAACCGCGCACGGCGGCGGCGCTGGCGACCTGGCTGACCGCGCTGGTGCTGATGCCGTCGGCGATGGCCAGCGCGAGGCCGCGCGAGCGGCGCTGCGCGTCGGTCGGTTGCGCGACGCCGTGGAAGTCCTGGTTCAGCGGCTTGCGGCCGGCGTCCGAATGCTGGCCGACCGCAATCCGCAGGCTCATCAGCCGATCACCCGTTTGGGGGCGGTCTTGTAGTGCGTGGAGTACAGCGTCAATCCGACGAAGGTCAGACCGCCGACGAGGTTGCCGATGACGGTGGGGATCTCGTTCCAGATCAGGTAGTCCATGATCGTGAACTGGCCGCCCAGCATCAGGCCCGACGGGAACAGGAACATGTTGACGATGCTGTGCTCGAAGCCCATGTAGAAGAAGACCAGGATCGGCATCCACATGCCGATCACCTTGCCCGAGACGCTGGTGGACATCATCGCCGCGACGACGCCGGTGGAGACCATCCAGTTGCACATCACGCCGCGGATGAAGAGCGTGAGCATGCCCGCCCAGCCATGGGCCGCGTAGCCCACCGTGCGGCCTTCGCCGATGGTGCCGAGCTTCTGGCCGACGGCATTCGGCGCTTCGGTGAAGCCGAAGGTCAGGATGATGGCCATGAACAGCGCCACCGTCAGCGCGCCGGCGAAGTTGCCGAAGAACACCAGCGTCCAGTTGCGCAAGCACCCGCCCCAGGTCGCGCCGGGGCGCTTGTCCAGCACGGCCAGTGGCACCAGCGTGAACACGCCTGTCAGCAGGTCGAAACCCATCAGGTAGAGCAGGATGAAGCCGACCGGGAACAGCACCGCGCCCAGCAGCGGGTTGCCGGTGTTGACGGTGACGGTCACCGCGAAGGCGGCGGCCAGCGACAGGATGGCGCCGGCCATGTAGGCGCGGATCAGCGTGTCGCGGGTGGACATCAGCAGCTTGGATTCGCCGGCGTCCACCATCTTGGTGACGAACTCGGTAGGAACGACGTAGGCCATGGTTGGTCTCGCTTTGAGGGGATGGGGGATGTGCAAAACGCTGACGCCCCCAGACCGGTCCGGCCTGGGGGCGTCAGTGCTTGGCTTTCATGGGTGGCCTCGTTGCCACGTGAACGGGCGGGCGCGTTCGCGCCTGTCGGGGAGGGACGTCAGGCCAGCGCGACGAGCACGCGGCCGTCCTGCACCTGCACGGCATGGGCGCGCACCGACTGCTCGGGCGCTTCCAGGCATTCGCCCGTGCTGAGGTCGAAATGGTTCTTGTAGAGCGGCGACGCGACGACGGTGCGCTCGCCGAGGTTGCCGACCAGCCCGCGCGACAGCACGCTGGCGCCGGAGCGCGGGTCGATGTTGTCGATGGCGTGGAAGCGGTCGCTGCCGACGCGGAACACGGCCACGTGGCGGCCGTCCACCAGCGCGGCGACGCCGGTGTCGGGCAGGATCTGGTCGACGGCGCAGACGGGGGTGAAGTTCTGGCTCATGCGGGACTCCTTGAATGGGCTCAGGCGGGTTGGGCTTCGGCTTCTTCGGTGCGCTCTTCCGGGCGGGCGGGGCGGATCTGGCCGCGCTCCTCCACGAAGATGATCTGTTCGTCGGCCTTGTCGCTGTTGACGAAGCTGCGGAAGCGCTGGCGCACCGCAGGCGTCGTCACGGCGGTCTTCCACTCGCACTGGTAGGTGTCGACGACGGCCTGCATCTGCGCTTCCAGCTCGGCACCCAGACCCAGGCTGTCGTGGATGACGACGTCGCGCAGATAGTCCAGCCCGCCTTCCATGTTGTCGCGCCAGGTGCTGGTGCGCTGCAGGCGGTCGGCCGTGCGGACGTAGAACATCAGGAAGCGGTCGACGTACTTGATCAGGTCGGCCTTGGACAGGTCGCTGGCGATCAGCTCGGCATGGCGCGGCTTCATGCCGCCGTTGCCGCAGACGTAGAGGTTCCAGCCCTTGTCGGTGGCGATGATGCCGACGTCCTTGCCCTGGGCCTCGGCGCATTCGCGTGTGCAGCCGGAGACACCGAACTTGATCTTGTGCGGCGCGCGCAGGCCCTTGTAGCGGTTCTCGATCTCGACGGCGAGACCCACCGAGTCGTCCACGCCATAGCGGCACCACGTGCTGCCCACGCAGCTCTTCACGGTGCGCAGCGACTTGCCGTAGGCGTGGCCGGATTCGAACCCGGCGGCGATCAGCTCCTCCCAGATGAAGGGCAGCTGCTCGACGCGGGCGCCGAACATGTCGACGCGGGCGCCGCCGGTGATCTTGGTGTAGAGGCCGTACTTCTTGGCGACCTGGCCCACGGCGATCAAGCCGTCGGGCGTCACCTCGCCACCCGGCATGCGCGGTACGACGGAGTAGCTGCCGTCCTTCTGGATGTTGCCGAGGAAATAGTCGTTGCTGTCCTGCAGCGCGGCCAGTTCGGGCTTCAGCACGAAATCGTTCCAGCAGGACGCGAAGATGCTGGCGGCGGCGGGCTTGCAGATGTCGCAGCCCAGACCCTTGCCATGCTTGGCCAGCAGCTCGCTGAAGGTCTTGAGGCCACCCACGCGGATCAGGTGGTACAGCTCCTGGCGCGAATGCGGGAAGTGCTCGCAGATGTGGTTGTTGACGGCCATGCCGCGCTTGGCCATCTCGAACTTCATGACCTGCGTGACCAGCGGCACGCAACCGCCGCAGGTGGCGCCGG
This sequence comes from uncultured Comamonadaceae bacterium, assembly GCA_965650725.1. GTDB lineage: Bacteria > Pseudomonadota > Gammaproteobacteria > Burkholderiales > Burkholderiaceae_C > Pelomonas. Next base: position 8,093 of record CBFGPX010000046.1, read on the forward strand.
CCTTGGTGCAGGCCTTGATGTCGCCGATCGTCGTGCAGCCCTCGCCGACGGCGGCGCAGATCTGGCCCTTGGTGACGTTGTTGCACGAGCACAGCTGGGCGCTGTCGGGCAGCGCGTCGGGGCCGATGCCGACGGCGGCCTTGCCGTCGCTGCTGGGCAGGATCAGGAACTCGGGGTCGGCCGGCAGCTTGATGCCGTTCAACGCCATCTGCAGCAGCGTGCCGTACTCGTCGGCATTGCCCACCAGCACGGCGCCCAGCAGGAACTGGCCGTCCTCGCTGACGACGATCTTCTTGTAGATCTGCTTGCGCTCATCGACGAACTGGTAGCTGCGGCACTTGGGCGTCTTGCCGTGCGCGTCGCCGATGCTGGCAACGTCCACGCCCATCAGCTTGAGCTTGGTGCTCATGTCGGCACCGGGGAAGGCAGCCTCGGCGTCGCCAGTGATGTGACGGGCCGCCACGCGGGCCATCTCGTAGCCGGGGGCGACGAGGCCGAAGGTCTGCTCGCGCCAGGACGCCACCTCGCCGATGGCGTAGACGTTGCGGTCGCTGGTGCGGCACTGGTCGTCGACGGCGACGCCGCCGCGCGGGCCGATGGCCAGCACGCTCTGGCGGCCGAGTTCGTCGCGCGGGCGGATGCCGGCGGAGAACACCAGCATGTCGGTTTCCAGCCAGGTGCCGTCGGTGAACACGAGGCGGTGGCGTGCCGTGGCGCCGTCGACGATCTCGACCGTGTTGCGGTTGGTGTGCACCTGCACGCCCAGCGCCTCGATCTTCTCGCGCAGCACGCGGCCACCGCCTTCGTCCACCTGCACGGCCATCAGCCGCGGCGCGAACTCGACGACATGCGTCTGCAGGCCCATGTCGCGCAGCGCCTTCGCGCATTCCAAGCCCAGCAGGCCGCCGCCGATGACGACGCCGCTCTTGCTGACCTTGCCCGAGGCCTGCATGGCCTCCAGGTCCTCGATGGTGCGGTAGACATGGCAGTGCGGGCGGTCGCGGCCGGGCACGGACGGCACGAAGGGGTAGGAGCCGGTGGCCAGCACCAGCTTGTCGTAGTGCACGACCTCGCCGTCGGCCAGCGTGACGGTGTTGTCGCGGCGCTCGATGGCCACGGCCTTGGCCGCCAGGCGCAGCTTGAAGCCGGGATGCTTCTCGAAGAAGCCGGCGGGCACCAGCGACAAGTCCTCGGCCGTCTTGCCCGAGAAGAACTCGGACAGGTGCACGCGGTCGTAGGCCGGCCGCGGCTCCTCGCACAGCACCGTCACCTGCACGTCGGCAGCTGCGGGGCCCTCGGCGAGGGATTCGAGAAATTTCTGGCCCACCATTCCGTGGCCGATGAGGACGATATGCATGGCTTTCCTGTCAACAACAGCCGCCGGCGGGCCGGACATGGAAAGCCAGCACCTTCGGCGGCACCCTTGTCGGGCGCGGTTTCAAAGACTGCCTGCGCAGCAGCGCCCGGAAGGGCTCTGGTCTGCGAGGCACTCGCCGCCGTTGGCGATGGTTTGAAGAGATCGGGAGCCCGCTCGCGCGCGGCGCCTCGACTTGTCTTTTGCAAGAGCTGTGCCTGCCGCTGCCGCCTTGGATTCGCTGCGCCGGCCGTCGCAGCCGCGCATGCACGGCACTGGTGCGGTGCGGGGGAATTTGGCGATGCACCCGAACGGGGCGCATCGCCCGGCGCAAGTGCGGTGACGCTTCAGCGCGCCGCGCGGTCCAGCCAGACCTCCAGGCCTTGCGCGTTCAGCTCGGCGTCCAGCGCCAGCCAATCGGCCGCCTGTGCGCCGGCCGCATGGCCATGGGCGCGCAGCCGCGCGAGATAGCCGTCCAGCAGACCCGCCTTCAGGCGCTCATGGCGGTCGGGCGTGTCGCGCAGCGACAAGGCCAGCGCGACCATCTCGTCCACCTGCTCCAGCATCAGCGCGGCCAGGCGTTGCACCTCGTCCACCGAGCCGCCCACGCGGCCGTAGTGCGTCAGCTGCATGGCCAGCGGCTGCGCTTGCAGCAGGCGGGCCACGGTGGTCTTCAGCGCATCGGGTTCGAACTGCACCGGTGTGCTGGTCGGCAGTATCCAGGCACGGCCGTCCACGTCGAAGGCGCGGTAGGACAGGCCGAAGGTGTCGCCGGTGAACCAGCTGCGGCTGCGCTCGTCCCAGATCGCGTGGTGGTGCTTGGCGTGGCCGGGTGTGTCGACGAGGCGCAGCGGCCGACCGGCCAGCATCAGCACCTGCTCGTCGTGGCTGGCCTCGGCGCGCTCCGCTGGCACCGGCACCAGTTTGCCGTAGCTGCGCTGCATCTCCGCCTCGCCGTAAACGGCCAGCGCGCCCAGCCACAACGCCTTCGGGTCCACCATGTGGCGCAGGCCGCGTGGGTGCACCAGCGCGCGGGCGCGCGGCAGCGCCTCCATCAGCAGGCCCACGCCGCCGGCGTGGTCCAGATGCACGTGCGTGGGAATGACCCAGTCCACCGCGTCGGGCGCCAGGCCCAGCGCATTCAGCGTGGCCAGCAGCCGCGGCACGGCGTGGTTGGTGCCGGTGTCGATGAAGGCGGCGCGGCCGGCCTCGACGACCAGGTAGGCCGCGTCGAAGCGCGGGCGCTGGAAACCGGTGTCGATGGCGTAGATGCCATGGCCCAGGTCTTCGATGAAATCAAGCATGGAAGGTATTTCTAGAATCGGCTGACGATAGCCGAAGGAGGCCCGCTTGGCCGTTCACGAGATTTTGAAGATGGGCGACCCGCGCCTGTTGCGCGTTGCCCAGCCGGTGACCGAGTTCGGCACGCCGGCCTTGAAGGCGCTGATTGCCGACATGTTCGAGACCATGGTCGCCGCCAACGGTGCCGGCCTGGCCGCGCCGCAGATTGGCGTGGACCTGAGGCTGGTCATTTTCGGCTACACGAAGAACGTGCGTTACCCGGACGCGCCGCCGGTGCCGCCCACGGTGCTGATCAACCCGGTCATCGAGGTGCTGGACGGTGGCCGCACCGAGGGCTGGGAGGGCTGTTTGTCCGTGCCCGGCATGCGCGGCGTCGTCGAGCGCGACGAGCGCATCCGCTACACCGGCTTCGATGCCGACGGCCAGCCCATCGATCGCATCGCCGAGGGCTTTCACGCCCGCGTCGTGCAGCACGAGTGCGACCACCTGGACGGCATCCTCTACCCGATGCGGGTGCAGGACTTCCGGCGCTTCGGCTTCACGTCCGTGCTGTTTCCCGAGCTGGACCCGAACGCCGACGACGACTGAGAGTTGAAACGTTTGTAAACAGCGTGCACCGTCCGACCCGGCCGTGCGTTACCTGGCCGCAAAGGAGCATCAAGCCCATGCCTGCCGACCCCAAGCTTGTTCTGAAGCGCCGCCACTGGCGCATCCTCGCGCTGGCCCTGCTGGTGGCCATCGCCCCCGCGGCCAAGGCGCAAGACACCGAGCGCGATCCGCCGTCGCGCGCGGCGCGCGTGGTGGACGTCGTCGGCGACGCCTGGCTGTTCGACCACGACACCCGCGAATGGACGCGCCTGGTGCGCAACCAGACGGTGGGCGAGGGCGACCGCGTGCGCACCGACGAGCGTGGTCGCGTGTCGCTGCGCGTGGGTTCCACGTCCATCTGGCTGGATGAGCGCAGCGACCTGGAGCTGAGCCAGCTCGACGAGGGCCAGACCCTGTTGCAGATCGACCGCGGCGACGTGGCGTTGCGCCTGCGCAATGCCGAGAACGCGGCCGAAACGCGCCTGCGCACCCGCGAGGGCACGGCCCAGCCCGAGCGCGAGGGCCTGTACCGCGTGGAGCAGCTGGACCGCGGCAGCAAGGCCTACGTCTGGCAGGGACGCTTGCGCTTCGAGTGGGCGCGCGGTGCGGCGCCGGTCGTGCTGGGCAGCGGCGAGCAGGCCGAGTTCTGGTGGCCCGACGGCCCGCGCGCCGAGCGCGGCCCGCTGCACGGCGATGGCTTCGGCGACTCGGTGCTGGCCGAGAGCCGCGAAGAGGGCGACCGCCAGTACGCGACCTCGGCGCGCTACGTGTCGCCCGAGATGACCGGTGCCGAGGACCTGGACCGCTACGGCCGCTGGGAGTCCTCGCCCGAGTACGGCCATGTGTGGATACCCACCACCCTGGTCGTCGCCGACTGGGCGCCGTACCGCTACGGCCGCTGGGTATGGGCGCGCCACTGGGGCTGGACCTGGGTGGACGACGCGCCCTGGGGCTTCGCGCCCTTCCACTACGGCCGCTGGGTCAGCTGGGGCGGCCGCTGGTGCTGGGCGCCGGGTGCCTATGTGCATCGCCCCGTCTACGCGCCGGCGCTGGTCGGCTGGGTGGGTGGCGGCTCGGTCAGCGTGGGCATCAGCATCGGCGGCGGCCACCGCCCGCCGCCGCCGCGCTATGGCTGGTATCCGCTGGCGCCGCGCGAGGTCTATGTGCCCGGCTACCGCCACACGCCGCGCTACGTGCACCGCATCAACGACCCGCGCGACCTGCGCGATCCGGTCACCGTCAAGCGCCCGCACCGCTACCGCGACGAGCCCCGGGCCGTCAGCACGCTGCCGGCGCCCGGCGCTGCCATCCAGCCGCTGCCGGTGCGCGGCCCCGACCGCAAGCCCGAACCGGGCTGGAACCGCCCGCTGCCCACGGCCCCCGGCCGTGGCGATCTGGCGGCCCAGCTGCCGGCCGTGCCGGTGCGCACCCCCGAGGCCGGCTTGCCGCGCAATCGCGAGCGCGAGGCCGGCATGGGTTGGCGCAGCGAGGGCCAGATGCCCTGGCGCCGCGACACGCCGCGCACGGCGGATGGCCAGTCGCCACAAGCGGTCGGACCGGCGCAGGCCCAGTCGCAGCAGCCCTCCCAGCCGCAGATGCAGCCACAGCCGCGACCGTCCTTCGAGACGCCGCGGGCCGGTGGCGACAACAACATGCCGTGGCGCATGCAGGAGCGCCGTGACGACCGTCGTGACGACCGGCGCGAGGAGCGCCGCGAAGAGCCGCGCCGCGTGATGCCGCAGCCCGCGCCCCAGGTCGAGCCGCCGCGTGCCGTGCAGATGCCCGAGCGCCCGCCGGCAATGGAGCCGCCGCGCCGCGTCGAGATGCCCATCCGCCAGGCCACGCAGGAGCCGCCGCGCATGCAGATGCCGCAGCCGCAACCCCAGCCGCAGATGCGGGCGCCGTCGCGTGACGAGGCACCCCAGCGTGGCCGGCAGGACGGCGTGCCGGTGCGCCAGGAGAAGCGCGGCGAGCAGCCCCGTCAGATGGAGCAGCGCTGAGTCACAGCACGAAGTCGACCGACAGCGGGCAGTGGTCGCTGGCCTCCTGCCCGTCGGTCGCGATGCTGCCCAGCCGGGGGCCGGTGTACTGCTTGCACTTGGGTGACAGGCCGCCGCGGCTGATCTGCACGCCGGCGATCGCGGCGGCCAGGCCCTTGTCGGGCAGCAGGTAGTCCAACTGGCTGACGCTGCGCTTGGAGCTGAAGTAGTGGGTCCAGCGCTGGTCGGCGGGCAGTTGGCGCACCGGGTCCACGAACACGCTGGAGCGGGCGACCGGGTTGATGCTGTCGTCGTACTGCGGGCTGGCAACGTCCTTGTTCAGGTCGCCCAGCACGATGGGCAGGCGGCCCGCGGCGCGGGCGCGCTTGGCGATCGCCGCGGCGCGCTCGGCCTGGCCGCGGCGCTTGGCCGTGGTGGGGTCGGCGCCGCCGGTCGTCGTCTCCTGGGCCTTGAAGTGGTTGACCAACAGCGTCAGCGCGGCGTTGCCCGCGTCGATGTCCACCTCCAGGCAGTCGCGCGAGAAGCTGGCCTTGCCGACGCGGCCCTTCATGTCCAGCATGTTGGTCGTGGTCAGGAAACCGCCCAGCGCGGCGTCGTCGGCGTGGCTGCGTATGGCCCGCACATCGACCTTCAGGCCGCGGCGCAGCAGCACACCCACGTCGATGCCGCGCGGGTCGTTGCCCTCGACGAGCAGGATGCGGTCGAAGTAGTTGCCCAGGTACTTGGCGTTGAACAGGCGCAGTGCCGTCAGGTTCTCGACCTCGCAGACGGCCAGGATGTCGGGCGCGGCATCCAGGATGGCCAGTCCGGTGTTCTTGCGCTGGGCCTCGGCGATGGGGCGCGGCTTCAGCGTGTTGCTGCGCCCGGGCTCGAAGGCGACCACGTCGGTGACCTTGATGTCCTGGATGTAGTCCTTGGGCTGATCGGTGGGTGGCTTGTCCAGGAAGGCGTAGCGGCCGAACAGGTTTTCGCAGTTGAAGGTCGTCACGCGCAGCTTCATGGAGGCTCTCCTGGCGGGCGGCCTCCGACGGAAGTCCTGGCCCGGCGGCATCAGAGCGCGCTGCGGCGCGGCCCGCAAGCCAACTATTGAGGACGAGGCGGGATCAGAGCAGGGCCTTCAGCGCCGGCCAGACGTTGTCCAGCATCGTGGGGTGGGCCTTGGCCAGTGGATGGATGCGGTCGGGCTGGAACCACTCCAGCGCGTCCTTGCGGTCGGCCACGCCCTTGAGCAGGAAGGGAACCAGGCCCGCGCGCGTCTGCTTTGCGACCTCGGTGAACAGTTCCTCGAAGTCGCTGGCGTAGCGGGCGCCGTAGTTGGGCGGCACCTGCATGCCCACGACGACGACCTTGGCGCCGGCCTGCTGGGCGGCCCGGGCCATGGCCAGCAGGTTGTCGCGCGTGCTGGCCAGCGGCAGGCCGCGCAACGCGTCGTTGCCGCCCAGTTCGATGAGCACGACGGCCGGCTTGTGCGTGCGCAGCGCGGCGGGCAGGCGGCTGCGGCCGCCGGCCGTCGTGTCGCCGCTGATGCTGGCGTTGACGACGCGGTGCGGCCTCTTCTGCTCGGCCAGGCGTTTCTGCAGCAGGGCCACCCAGCCGGTGCCGGCCGCGATGCCGTACTCGGCCGACAGGCTGTCGCCCACCACCAGCACGACGGGCGCCTCCGTGGCGGCCAAGACCCCTGACGTCCGGCCTGCCAGCACCCCCAGGCTAAAGTGCGCCACCCACGTTCGCCGCCGCAGTCCCGACATGCCTGAAGTCCTCGTCCAAGTTGAGCAGATCACCAAGCGCGTCCAGGACGCGACCGGGGAGCTGACGATTCTGCATGACATCAGCTTTGTGCTGGCCGCGCAGGAGTCGGTCGCCATCGTGGGGGCCTCGGGTTCGGGCAAGAGCACGCTGCTGGCCATCCTGGCGGGCCTGGACCGGCCCAGCAGCGGCACCGTCAAGCTGCGCGGCCAGGACTTGTTCGTGCTGGACGAGGACCAGCGCGCCGCGGTGCGGGCCAAGGAGCTGGGCTTCGTGTTCCAGAGCTTCCAGCTGCTGCCCAACCTGACGGCGCTGGAGAACGTGATGCTGCCGCTGGAGCTGCGCGGCGACGCGAGCGCACGCGAGCAGGCGGCGGCCATGCTGTCCCGTGTGGGCCTGGGCGAGCGCCTGGGGCACTACCCGCGCGTGCTGTCGGGCGGCGAGCAGCAGCGCGTGGCGCTGGCGCGCGCCTTCGTGCAGCGGCCGGCGCTGCTGCTGGCCGACGAGCCCACCGGCAGCCTGGACTTCGCGACCGGCGCGTCGGTGATGGAGCTGATGTTTGAACTGAACCGCGAGGCCGGCACGACGCTGGTGCTGGTCACGCACGACCGTGAGATCGCGGCGCGCTGTGAACGGCAACTCCGTATCGAAGCAGGCCGGCTCGCGGCCTGATCAGGCCAGAGCCTGATCGAAGTCGGCGATCAGGTCTTCCGCCGCTTCCAGCCCCACCGACAGCCTCACCAGCCCTTCGGCAATGCCCATCGCGGCACGGGCCTCGGCACCCATCTCCCAGAAGATGGTGGGCGCCACCGGGATGATCAGCGTGCGCGTGTCGGCCAGGCCGGTGGCCTTCAGCGGCAGGCGCAGGCGGTTGATGACCGTGTTGAGCCGCGCGGCATCGCGCAGCTCGAAGGCCATCATCCACGAGCCGCTGCCGAACCAGTCGCGCGCGCGCTGGTGCTCGGGGTGGCTCTCCAGCATCGGGTAGTGCACGGCCGCAATGGCCGGATGCGCGGCCAGGTGGCGGGCCAGCGCCAGCGCCGTGTCGCTGCTGCGCTGCAGGCGCAGCTCCAGCGTCTCCATGCCTACCAGGATGCGGTGTGCCGCCTCGCTGGACAGCGTGCCGCCCAGGTCGCGCAGGCCCTTCTTGCGGATCTGCTGCAGGCCCCAGCCGGCGGCGTCGCCCTTGCGGTAGGCGGCGAAGATGTTGGGGTAGGCGGACCAGTCGAAGCAGCCGGTGTCGGTGATGGCGCCGCCCAGCGCCTCGCCGTGGCCGGCGATGGTCTTGGTCAGCGAGTTCATCACCAGGCCGGCGCCGAAGCGCTTGGGCCGGCACAGCGCGGGCGACGTGACGGTGTTGTCCACCACGTAGAGCAGGCCCTTCTCGCGGCACAGCGCGCCTATGCCTTCCAGATCGGGAATGCGGGTGCTGGGGTTGGCGATGGTCTCGACGAAGACCAGGCGCGTCTCGGGCCGCAGCGCGGCGCGCACGGCGGCGGCGTCACCGGCATCGACGCGGCTGACGGCGATGCCAAGATCTTCGAGCGTCTGGAACAGGCTGTTGGTGTTGCCGAACACGCGTGAGCTGGTGACGAGATGGTCGCCGGCCTTCAGCAGCGTCAGGAACAGCGCGCTGAGCGCCGCCATACCGGTCGCGAAGCTGACGGAGCCCACGCCGCCTTCCAGCTCGGTAACGGCGCGCTCCAGCACGGTCGTCGTGGGCGTGCCCTGGCGAGCGTAGTTGAACGCCCCTTTGTTCGTGCCCTGGAACACGCCGATCAGGTCTTCCACGCGCTCGTGGGCGTATTGCACGGACGGATGGACGGGGGCGTGCACGCCCCCGAACTGCGGATCGCCGCCGGTGGCGTGGACGAGTCGGGTGCTGAGGGCGTCGGACATGGTGTCTTGAACTCCGGATGTAAGAAGACCCGCCGAGGCGGGTCTTTCTGTCGTGACCCGCCGTGCGGGATCAGCGCGGGGTGAACTTGTAGTCGGTCTTGGCCTTGTCGACCAGGCTTTGCTGGTACTCGGCCATCTTGGTCTGCTCGATTCGCTGCTTGATCTGGGCCTTGACGTCGTCGAAGGCCGGGAAGGTCGCGGCGCGCGTGTCTTCGAGCTTGATGATGTGGAAGCCGAACTGGCTCTTCACCGGTTCCTGCGTCATCTCACCCTTCTTCAGCGCCGTCATGGCCTTGCTGAACTCGGGCACGAAATTGTTGGGGTTGGCGAAGTCCAGGTCGCCGCCGTTCTGTGCGGAGCCGGTGTCCTTGGAGTTGGCCTTGGCCAGCTCCTCGAAGCTGGCGCCGCCCTTGATCTTCTCGATCAGCGCCTTGGCGTCTTCTTCCTTCTCGACCAGGATGTGGCGGGCGCGGTATTCCTCGCCGCTGTTTGCGGCCTTGAACTTGTCGTACTCGGCCTGCGCGTCGGCATCGCTGACGGGGTTCTTGGCGCGGTAGTCGTCCATCAGGCCGCGGATCAGCAGCATCTGGCGGGCCAGTTCCATCTGGGCCTTGTAGTCGGCCGTCTGCGGGATGCCGGCCTTCTCGGCCGCCTGCATGAAGATCTCGCGGCGCACGACCTCGTCCTTGACCTGGGCTTCCAGCTCGGGCGAGCGCTGCTGCTGACCGCTCTTGGTGACCTGCTGGATCAGCGTCTCGAAGCGGGCCTTGGGCACGGGCTTGCCGTTGACGGTCGCGATGTTCTGCGCGACGGCGGCAGCCGGAACGAGGGCCGCAACGAGGGCGGCGAGCGCAAACTTCTTCATGGGTGGAGATGGATCAGGCTAAAAAAATCGCGCCCGGATCGGGCGCGCGGTTCGATCAATGCTGATCTGTCAGGGTTCACCCGGGGCCTTGGCATCGATGGCCAGGGCGTGGATGCCGCGCTGCATCAGGTCAGACAGGCAATGATAGACGAGGCGATGACGGGCCACGCGTTGCAGGCCGGTAAAGCGTTCTGACCGGACAGTCACGTGAAAGTGGCCGCCCTCGCGAGCGCCGGCGTGGCCGGCGTGATCCGCGCTGTCGTCGCGCAGCTTGAACTCCAGCGGCGCCAGCTCGACGCGCAGCCGCGCCTCGATCTCTGCAGCCATCGTGCGAGGGTTCGTCACGGCTTGGAATCCTCTTCCTGTTGCGGCAGGTGCTTGCTCATGTAGACGCCTTGTGCCAGCGTGAACAGCAGGATCAGCCCGGTCACGCCGAAGACCTTGAAGTTGGCCCAGGCGGAAGTGGAGAAGTTGTAGGCCACGTAGAGGTTGACGACGCCCATGGCCGCGAAGAACAGCACCCAGGCGAGGTTGAGCCGCGCCCAGACGGCATCGGGCAGTTGCAGCTCGCCGCCCAGCATGGCCTTGATGAGGTTCTTGCCGAAGACGGCCAGTGAGGCCCACAGCGTCAGTGCCATGACCCAGTACAGGCCGGTGGGCTTCCACTTGATGAAGGTCTCGTTGTGGAACCAGATGGTGGCGCCACCCAACACGACCACCAGGGCCAGGCTGATCCACAGCATCAGGTCGATCCTCTGGCCACGCAGCTTCAAGACGGCGACCTGGGCCAGCGTGGCGATCATGACTACCACGGTGGCCAGCAGCACAGGTGCCTCCGAAGGGCCCACCACGCCGCCCTGCACCAGGAAGCCGAAGTGTTCGGTCGCGAACGCGGCGGCCAGGTCGGGATTGCCTTCGGCACCCTTGAAGGCGACGAAGAACAGGATCAGCGGGAGAAAGTCGAGCAGCAGCTTCATGAAGTGGAATTGTCCCCGACGAAATCGATGGCCGCCGAGTTGATGCAATAGCGCTCGCCGGTGGGCTCGGGACCGTCCGGGAAGACATGGCCCAGGTGCGAGCCGCAGTTGTTGCAGCGCACCTCCACCCGCACCATGCCGTGGCTGCGATCCACGACGCGCTCGATGACCTCGCTGTTGACCGGCGCCCAGTAGCTGGGCCAGCCGCAGCCGGCGTCGAACTTGGTGTCGGCCTCGAACAGCGGTGTGCCGCAGCCGATGCAGTTGTAGTGGCCGTCCTTGAAGTGGTCCCAGTACTTGCCGGTGAAGGCGCGCTCGGTCGCCGCGTGGCGCGCGACCTGGTACTGCATAGGGTCCAGCTGTTCGCGCCATTCGGCGTCGGTCTTCTGGACGGGGTAGGGCTTGGTGGGGTCGTGGCTCATGATGAACGGGACGTTTCCAACGGCTTGATCGCACCAGTTTAGTGAGGGGCGCTTGGGCACCGCTTTCCTGGGTGTTTCCCCGGGGGGCTCGGGTCGCGGTTGTGACGTTTCATGTCTGAAACCGCGGGCTAGACTGGGCCGATAACACGGCCAGGAGACAAGCATGGCATTGATGGGCCGGATGATGTCGGCGCCGCTGCTGATCTCGTCGTTGCTGACGCACGCCGAGCGGCATGCGGGCGAGACCGAGATCGTCAGCAAGCGGGTTGAAGGCGACCTGCATCGCAGCAACTGGCGCGGCCTGGCGCTGCGCTCGCGCCAGGCCGCGCAGGCATTTGCGCGGCTGGGCTGCCAGCCCGGCGACCGCGTGGGCACGCTGGCCTGGAACGGCCACCGCCATGTCGAGATCTACTACGGCACGTCGGGCTCGGGCCTGGTCTGCCACACCATCAACCCGCGCCTGTTCCCGGAGCAGATCGTCTGGATCGCCGGCGATGCCGAGGACCGCGTGCTGTGCTTCGACGCGACCTTCCTGCCGCTGGTCGAGAAGATCGCGCCGCTGCTGAAGACCGTGCAGCATTTCGTGCTGATGACGTCGCGCGCCCACATGCCGGCGCAGACGGCCATTCCCAACCTGCTGTGCTTCGACGACCTGCTGGCCGCTGAAGATGGCGACTACGCCTGGCCCTCGTTCGACGAGAACACCGCGTCCAGCATCTGTTACACGTCCGGCACCACGGGCAACCCGAAGGGCGCCGTCTACAGCCACCGCTCCACCGTGCTGCACGCCTACGCGGCGGCGCTGCCTGACGCGATGGACTGCTCCAGCCGCGACGTGATCCTGCCTGTCGTGCCGATGTTCCATGTCAACGCCTGGGGCCTGCCGTACAGCGCGGCGCTGGTGGGCTTCAAGCTGGTGCTGCCGGGGCCGCACCTGGACGGAAAGAGCCTGTACGAACTGTTCGAGGGCGAGAAGGTCACGTTCAGTGCCGGCGTGCCCACCGTGTGGCTGGGCCTGCTGAACTACGTGAAGGCCAACGGCCTGAAGTTCTCCAGCTTCAAGCGCACCGTCATCGGCGGCGCGGCCTGCCCGCCGGCGATGATGAAGTCGCTGCAGCAGGACTACGGCATCGAGGTCATCCACGCCTGGGGCATGACGGAGATGTCGCCGCTGGGCACGCTGTCCAAGCTGACGACGCGCCAGCTGAGCCTGCCGGCGGATGCGCAGCAGCGCCTGCTGGAGAAGCAGGGTCGCGTCATCTATGGCGTGGACATGGCCATCATCGACGACGAGGGCCGCTCGCTGCCCTGGGACGGCGTCAGTTCCGGCAACTTGGTCGTGCGCGGTCACTGGGTCATCAGCCAGTACTTCAAGAACGACGCGTCGCCGCTGGTCAGCGTGGACGGCGAACCGGGCTGGTTCCCCACCGGCGACGTGGCCACCATCGATGCCGACGGCTTCATGCAGATCACCGACCGCAGCAAGGACGTCATCAAGTCGGGCGGCGAATGGATCTCCTCCATCGACCTGGAGAACATCGCGATGGCCCACCCGGCCGTGTTCGAGGCCGCCGTCATCGCGGCCCGGCACCCGAAGTGGGACGAGCGCCCGCTGCTGGTGGTCGTCAAGAAGCCGGATGCCACCGTCACGCGTGAGGAGCTGCTGGGCTTCTACGAAGGCCGCATCGCCAAGTGGCAGGTGCCCGACGACGTGGTCTTCGTCACCGAGATCCCGCACACCGCCACCGGCAAGATCCAGAAGCTGAAGCTGCGCGACCAGCTCAAGGACCACCGTCTGCCGACGGCCTGATCCATCCACAAAGTTCCCGTTCCGTCACAACCACAGGAGACAAGCATGTTCGACATCACTTCGGCCCGCTTCCCGTTGCGTGCACTGACCGCTGCGGCGGCCCTGGCGCTCGCTGCCGGCGCAGCCCAGGCGCAGAAGGGGGAGACCGTCAAGCTCGCCTACATCGACGCGCTGTCCGGCCTGATGGGTCCGGTGGGCCAGAACCAGGTCAAGACCTTCCAGTTCCTGGGCGAGAAGTTCAACAAGAGCAACCCGGCCGGCGTGAAGTTCGAGGTCGTCACCTTCGACAACAAGTTGAGCCCCGCCGAGTCGCTGAACCTGCTGAAGGCCGCGGCCGACCAGGGCATCCGCTACATCATGCAGGGCAACGGCTCCAGCGTCGCGCTGGCACTGAGCGACGCGGTGCAAAAGCACAATGACCGCAACCCCGGCAAGGAAATCGTCTACCTGAACTACTCGGCGGTGGACCCGGACCTGACCAACAGCAAGTGCAGCTACTGGCACTTCCGCTTCGACGCCGACACGTCGATGAAGA
>CBFGPX010000047.1:0-21444 GCA_965650725.1 uncultured Comamonadaceae bacterium
CACGTACTGGCGCAGCGGCTGATTGCCGCGGGCACGCCCGCCGCTTTCGAGCAGCCGCCGGGCCTGGGCCTGCCGCTGCGGCCGTACCAGCTGCACGGTCTGGCCTGGCTGCAATACCTGCGCGAGCAGCGCCTCGCAGGCATCCTGGCCGACGATATGGGCCTGGGCAAGACGGCGCAGGCGCTGGCCCACCTCTGGGTCGAGAAGCAGGCCGGCCGGCTGGACCGGCCGGCGCTGGTCATCGTTCCGACCTCGCTGCTGTTCAACTGGTGCCATGAGGCCGCGCGCGTCGCGCCGGGCCTGAGGGTGCAGACCTGGCACGGTGCCAACCGCGCGGCGAACGTGTCGCTGGCCGATGCCGATGTCGTGCTGACCACCTACAACCTCGTCTGGCGCGACCTGCGTGCGTTGTCGGTCCAGCCCTGGCATCTGCTGATCCTGGACGAAGCGCAATCGGTCAAGAACGCGCAGGCCCGCGCGGCGCGGGCGCTGCGCCGGCTGGATGCCCGCCACCTGCTGGCGCTGACCGGCACGCCGCTGGAGAACCATCTGGGCGAGCTGTGGTCGCTGTTCGACCTGCTGATGCCCGGCTTCCTCGGCGACTCGCGCTCCTTCGCCCGCCACTGGCGCAAGCCCATCGAGCTGAACGGCGACGGCGCGCGGGCACGGCTGCTGGCCGCGCGCGTCCGGCCCTTCATCCTCAGGCGACTGAAGACCGAGGTCGCCACCGAGCTGCCGCCGCTGACTGAGATCGTCAAGCGCGTGACCCTGGTGGGCCAGCAGAAGCAGCTTTACGAGAGCGTGCGCGTGGCGGCCGACCACATGGTGCGCCGCATCCTGCAGCGGGACGGCTTTTCGCCCACCAGCCTCATCAGCGTGCTGGACGCGATGCTGAAGCTGCGCCAGGTCTGCTGCGACCCGCGGCTGTTGAAGCAGGTGGACATGGCACCGCACACCGAACGGGCCAAGCTCGAATGGCTGCGTGAGCACCTGCCGGATCTGGTGGCGCAAGGCCGGCGCGTGCTGGTGTTTTCACAGTTCACGGAGATGCTGGACCTGATCGCCGCGGAGGTGCCGGTGCCGCATCTGCGCCTGACCGGCGCCACGCCGGCCGCCCAGCGGGGCGACATCGTGCGCCGCTTCCAGGCGCGCGAAGTGCCGGTGCTGCTGGCCAGCCTGAAGGCCGGCGGCGTGGGCCTGAACCTCACGACGGCCGACACCGTCATCCACGTGGACCCGTGGTGGAACCCCGCCGTGCAGGCCCAGGCCAGCGCGCGGGCGCACCGCATCGGTCAGGACCAGCCGGTGTTTGCCTACCAGCTGGTGGTGCAGGGCAGCATCGAGGAGCGCATGCTGGAGCTGCAAGCCCGCAAGCGCGCGCTGGCCGATGGGCTGCTGGGGCAGGATGACGGCGGCAGCCTGTCCAAGTTCAGCCTGCCCGAGCTGGAGCGGCTGCTGGCACCACTGGAGGACGAGGGCGGGGCGCAGGCGCCTGGCGGCTAGTGCGCCGCCACGGTGGTGGTGGCGCGCCGGCCGGTTTGCAGCCGCGCCAGGCAGGCGAGGCACAGCAGCGAGAAGCCCGCGCCGGCCAGCAGCGTGAAGCGGTAGTCATGCGCCAGCAGGTCCAGCAGGGGGCCCTGGACGGTGCTGACGAAGATGAGCCCGAACATGACCATCAGGTCCTTCGTGGCGTTGAGCTGCACGAAGCTGGCGCGCGCGAACAGGGCCATGGGCATGGAGGCCGCCGCCGTGAACCAGGCGCCGGAGACCACCACGTGCACGAAGTAGAAGGCGCGGAAGCTGGCGGCGTCGGAGACGGTGGCGAAGCCGCAGGCCGAGGCGACGAAGTACGCCAGCATGGTGAGGGTGGAGATGCGCAGCGCGCCGAACCGGTCCGCCAGCCAGCCGATGGCGAAGGCCGATGCGATGGAGACGGCGTAGCCCGCGGCCGTCAGCGCGCCCAGCGTCGCCTTCTCGACGCCGGCCGCGTGCGCGAAATGCAGGTAGAAGGTGTTGAAGGGGCTGAAGGTGACGCCGGCCAGCACGAAGGCGGCGACCGCCCAGCCGTAGCGTCGGTCGCGGAAGCAGTCGAACACATGTCGCAGCGGCATGCCGGGGCGCGGCAGGGGAACTGCGGCGGGTGTGGCGTCCGGCGGCAGCGGCGCCTCCTTCACGGTCAGCGCCATGGCGAGGATGGGCAGTCCGAACAGCAGGCCGACGCCGACCAGGACCTCGCCCAGATGCTGGTCGGTCAGCGCGAAGATCCAGTTGTGATACGCGATGCCGGCACTCAGGCTGACGATGCGGAAGGCCGCAAAGAATCGGCCCAGCAAGCGCGCGGGGACCAGGTCGTTGACGAGGCCGTGGAACAGCGAGTGCGCGCCGATGGCTGCGCAGCTGAAGGCCGTCCAGAACAGGCAGAACATCGCCAGGCGGCAGGCCTGCAGGCCCGGGGACTTGTCGCCCAGGGCTTCATGCAGCATGCCGGCCAGCGCCGGCGCGGCGGCCAGGCCCAGCATGGCCAGGCAGCCGATGGCCGCCGCGGCCAGGAGGAAGGGCGTGCGCCGGCCGAGGCGGCTGCGGCAGCGGTCGGAGTAGTGGCCCAGCAGCGGCACCAGCAGCAGGCTGAGCACGGCCGGCACGGTGGACAGCAGCAGCGAGGTCACCGTGTCCGAGACGGCGTGCTGGCGCAGCATCTCCAGCGCACTGGGCAAGGCGGCGCGGTCGCGTATCGATACGCCGAGATCGCCCAGCATCAGCCACAGCAGCAGGGCACCCAGCCCCGCCCAGCCGATGGTCGGCAGCGCCCGGGTGCCGGCAAGCCGTGTGAGGCTCATCGTCAGCCGCGTGGGGCCGCCGGGCCGGTCGACTGGCGGATTACCAGTTCGAGCGGCAGCTGGATGCGCTTGGCCTCGATGTCGCCGCCTTCGATCAGCGCCACGAGTTCGCCCACGGCGCTGGCGCCGAGCGCGGTCAGCGGCTGGCGCATGGTGGTCAGCGGTGGGTGGATGTGGCAGGACGTGGCGATGTCGTCGAAGCCGATGACCGAGATGTCGGCCGGCACCCGCAGCCCCCGGCTGTGGATCGCGTCGATGGCGCCGAAGGCCATCTCGTCGTTGGCGGCGAAGATGGCGGTCGGCGGGTCGGCCAGTGCCAGCAACTGCTGGGTGGCCGCGTGGCCGCCGTTCTGGTTGAAGAGGCCGGGGACGATCAGCGCGGGGTCGGCGGCGATGCCGGCGTCACGCAGGGCATCGACATAGCCGGCCTGACGCTGCGCGCTCTGACCGGTGTTCTTGGAGCCCGCGATGAAGGCAATGCGCCGGTGTCCGAGCGACAGCAGGTGCTCGACCGCCGTGCGGGCACCCTGGCGGTTCTCGATCACGACGACCGGCAGTGCCATGGGCCGCGCCTCGAAGTTGACGAAGACGCAGGGCAGTTGGCGGCGCTCCAACTCGCCCAGGTAGCCGTCCTCGGCGTTGGGCATGGGCAGGATCAGGCCGGCGCACAGATTGGCCAGCATGTCGCGCGTGCCGGCGCGATCAGGGCCGTCGAAGCGCTCGGCGTTGAACAGCACGATGTCGTAGCCGCGTGCACGGGCTTCGCTGCTGATCTCCTTGGCGATCTCGTGCAGCGCGAGCGAACCGAAGTTGTTGACGAAGATGCCGATCAGCTTGCTCTTTTCGCCGCGCATGCGCCGCGCCACCATGTCGGGCGCGTAGTTCAACTGGGCGGCCGCCTCCATGATGCGGGCGCGGGCGTCCTCGGACACATAGCCCTCGCCGCGGATCGCGCGTGACGCCGTGATGGGGGCGACGCCCGCCAGCTTTGCGACTTCACTGAGCCTGCTGGGTTTTCGCATAGATCGTGCCGGGAATTGAATAGCTGAATGTGGTGACGATACCACATTGGGGGCTGGGAGCGGGATAGGGTGTGGTCCGGCCTGCGCCATGCGATTGCTGGGCGGGTATCTCGAAAAAACGGCTTGGCCTGAATTGGTTGATATGCTAACGTGACCATATTGTCAGAAAAGGCAGTGCGGAGGAGCGCGCCGGCGGCGCCGTGGCAACCCTGTACTGGACTTCTGGAATCCTCACCTCTGTCCCGACACCAAGACGATGACACTCAAGAACTACGTGGCCGGTCTGCTACTCACGCTGGGCTTCGCGCTCGGTGGCTGCGCGAGCGCGCCCCCCGGCCCTGGCGTCGAGCGCAGCGAGGTGATCGCGGCGATCGACAAGGTCAATGGCTATTGGCAATCCCGGAATCCTGCGCAGGAAACCGCGTTCTGGAACGTGGCGGCCTACCACACGGGCAACATCGAGGCCTATCGGGTGACGGGCAACGAGGGCTATCGCCGCTATTCGGAGGCCTGGGCCGAGCACAACCAGTGGGCGGGCGCGAAGTCGGGCGACAAGGCCAGCTGGAAATACCACTACGGCGAGACCGACGAGTACGTGCTGTTCGGCGACTGGCAGATCTGCTTCCAGGTCTATGCCGACCTCTATCAACTGGCCAAGGACCCACGCAAGATTGCGCGTGCCCGCGAGGTCATGGAATATCAGATGAGCACCCCCAACAAGGATTATTGGTGGTGGGTGGATGGTTTGTATATGGTCATGCCGGTCATGACCAAGATGTACAAGATTACCGGCAATCGCCAATATCTTGAAAAGCTGAACGAGTATTACAGCTACGCCGGCAGCATCATGTATGACCCCGAGGCGCGGCTTTATTACCGGGATGCCCGCTACGTATATCCGCAGCACAAGAGCGTCAACGGGAAGAAGGATTTCTGGGCGCGCGGCGATGGCTGGGTGTTTGCGGGTCTGGCCCGGGTGCTGGCCGAACTGCCGCAGGACGATCCCCATCGCGGCGAGTACGTCCAGCGGCTGCAGGACATGGCCGCGGCGCTGGCGCCGCTGCAGCAGCCCGAGGGCTACTGGACGCGCAGCCTGATGGACCCCGCGCACGCGCCGGGCCCGGAGACCAGCGGTACGGCCTTCTTCACCTATGGCTTGCTGTGGGGCATCAACAATGGCCTGCTGCCGCGCGACCGTTACCTGCCGGTGGCCTTGCGCGGCTGGCGCTACCTGACGACCGTGGCCCTGCAGCCCGGCGGCAAGCTGGGCTACATCCAGCCCATCGGCGACCGGGCCATCCCCGGCCAGGTGGTGGACCAGAACTCCACGGCGCACTTCGGCGTCGGGGCCTTCCTGCTCGCGGCTGCCGAGATGGTCCGCCTGCTCGACAAATAACCAGTTCATCAGGAGACCATGGTGGAACGGCGCAACTTCATGCGGGCGGCAGCCCTGGGGGCTCCCCTGTCCGGGCTGCTCGCGACCAGCCAGGCGGCGGCTGCCGCGTCGGCGGCCCCGGCCCCGGGCCAGGAGCGGGCCTATCAGCTCGATCTGCTCAAGCGCATGGCGGAGCCGGTGTTGGGGCCCATGTCCCGGGGCGAACTCAAGAAGAAGTTCGTGCTTGAGCTCAGCCCGACCTGGGACGGCCGCGACCCCGCCGTGGCCTACCTGGAGTGCTTTGGCCGCCTGATCTCTGGGATCGCGCCCTGGCTCGCGCTGCCGGCGGACGATTCGGAGGAGGGGCGGCTGCGTCGACGCCTGCAGCAACAGGCGCTGCAAAGCTATGTCCACGCGGTCGACCCCAGGAATCCGGACTACCTGACCTGGCGCGGACACGGCCAGGCGCTGGTGGATTCCGCCTACTTCACCAATGCGCTGATGCGCGCGCCCAAGGTGTTGTGGGAGCCGCTGGATGCGACCACCAAGAGCCGCATCGTTGCCGAGATCAAGGGCCTGCGCCGCATCGAGGTGCCCAACATCAACTGGCTGCTGTTCGCCGGGATGAACGAGGCGTGGCTGCTGTCCATCGGCGAGGAGTACGACCCGATGCGTCTGCACGGTGCGATCCGCAAGATCAACGAGTGGTACATCGGCGACGGCTGGATCAAGGACGGGCAGGACTTTCACTTCGACTACTACAGCTCCTACGTCATGTACCCGATGCTCATCGAGGTGCTGGACGTGCTGGCGGCCAAGAAGGCGTACTTCTGGAACGCCAAGCCGGAAGAGCTGCTGGCGCAGGCCACGAAGCGCGCGCAGCGCTATTGCGAGCACCTGGAGCGCTTCATCGGCCCGGAGGGCAGCTACCCGCCCGTCGGCCGTTCGTTGACCTACCGCACGGCCGTGTTCCAGCCGCTGGCCTTGCTGGCCTGGCGCAAGCAGTTGCCGGCCTCGCTGCCCGAGGGGCAGGTGCGTTCGGCCCTGCATGCCGCCCACGTTGCCATCTGGGGCGGGCCGAGCAATTTCAACAAGGACGGCTACCTCAACATCGGCTTCCGTGGCAGCCAGCCGGAGCTGGGCGACTGGTACTCCAACAACGGCAGCATGTACATCGCCGCGGCCGGGCTGCTGGCGCTGGGGCTGCCGGCGGGCGACTCCTTCTGGACCGCGCCGGCGCTGGACTGGACGCAGAAGAAGGCCTTCGGCGGCGGTCGCTTCCCCAAAGACTACCCGGTCAACTACTGATGAAGCACCTGCTTGTGGCCGCCTGCCTTGCGGTCGCCGCGTTCGATGTGGCGGTGGCGGAACGCATGGCGATCACCGTGCGGCATGAGCTGCCGACGGCCCGGCCCGCGGAGACGATCGCCGTGCCCTGGTCCGAGGTCACCCGGCGCCTGCCGGGCGCGCTGATGCACCAGCTGGCCGTGCGTGACGCCAGCGGGCGGGTGCTGCCCTACCAGGTCACCAATGTGGCGCCGCAGGCCCGGGATCCCAAGGGGGTGGGCATCGCCTACGGCGAGCTGCTGTTCCAGCACGACTTTGCCGATGGCGAGCGCAGCGCCCGCTTCACCGTCGAGAAGACCGCCACGGTGGCGCCGCCGTTTCCGGCCAAGGCGTTTGCCCGTTATGTTCCCGAGCGCCTTGACGACTTCGCGTGGGAGAACGATCGCATCGGCCATCGCACCTACGGACCCGCGCTGGCCGAGCCGGCGCCGCCCGGCAGCGACAAGGAGGTGCTGGTGACCAGCGGCCTCGACATCTGGTTCAAGCGGCCGTCCTACCTCGTCATCGACCGCTGGTATGCCAAGGGGCACGACCACTATCACAAGGAAGAGGGCGAGGGCCTGGACATGTATGCCGTGGGGCGCACGCGCGGCGCCGGCGGCACCGGCATCTGGAACGGCAGCCGGTTGTTCGTCAGCCGCAATTACGCGACCTGGCGCATTGTCACGAACGGCCCGGTGCGTACCGTCTTCGAACTGACCTACGACAACTGGGATGCCGACGGCGTGGCCGTCAGCGAGGTGAAGCGGTTCACTGTCGATGCGGGGCATCTGTTCGACCAGGTCGAGAGCACCTTCACCACGGCGAGCCCGCAGACGCTCACCGTGGCGCTGGGCCTGAACAAGAAACCGGCCTATGCCGAGCAGGCGCCGACGGTGGCTGCCTACCGCGCCCCGGACACGCTGATGCAGTGGGTGCGCCAGCGCAGCGCGGGCGACTTCGGCACGGCCATCGTGCTGCCCGGCGCTGACGGCTATGCGGCGGACCCCGACAACGAACTGATCCTCGCCAAGGTCCGTGCCGGCCAGCCGCTGCGCTACTACCTGGGGGCGGCCGTCAGCTGGTCCGGCGAATTCACGAGCCCGCAGGCTTGGCAGGCCTATGTGGAGGCGTATCGCAAGCGCGTGGCGTCGCCGGTCCGCGTGGAAATCGGCATGGAATAGCACGGCGCCTGCGTGGGATTGATAAACATGCCCTCGGCGATGAAAGGGCAGGGGTTCTGGTGCTTGGGTTGGATTTTGTCTTGGCTGCGGATGAGGAATTTTGTATATCTCGCGCCTCGTTATTCATACCTGATCCGCGGCTGGGCGAAGTAAGCTGAATCTGTTCGGTTGGCGGGGTCGCCGGCGATATCGCCGGCACGCCCATGGCGCCGGGACACGTTGGCGCAGAAGGTGTTGCCTGAGTGGCGGGGTTGAGTTGTTGTTCGTGCAAACCCTTGGATTGGGCTGATAGGGCAACGTTACCATGTGCATGTTGTGGACGGACTGCGGGCTGCTTGCCCGGAGGACTCCCGCATGGAGGGTGACGATGGCCTGCAGCGCCACCGGGTCAATCCGGTGGCACCGAACGATGCAGGTCGGACGGCGGCTCATGCTGCCGCCTCGGTTTCCTTGGCGATTGGCTCCAGCGCAGATCGCCATTTATTTGATGATGAATGGTAACGTTGGCATATTGTCGACTCCACTCATCGAATCTGCGGATCTGAGGCTGTGCCTCAACTGCGGAAGTGACCATAACTAACAGCCATGCCCGGATTGAGGCGTGGCGAAAAAGCCCTGGCGGCATATGGAGTAGAGACGATGAAGCAACGATTGATTTGTTCGGCCGTGTCCATGATGCTGGCCGCCATCCACGGCGCGGCTGCTGCGCAGGCGAACCCGCCGGCGGCGGCCCAAGCCCCCGAGGCGGGCGCCAGTGCCGCGGCGCAGGAGGGCAAGCAGCAACTGGAATCGGTGGTGGTGACGGGCTTCCGCTCCAGCCTCGAAAAGTCCATGGTGCTGAAGCAGCAGGCCATCGGCGTGCGCGATTCCATCGTGGCCGAAGACATCGGCAAGTTCCCCGAGGCCAACGTGGCGGAGTCGCTGCAGCGCGTGCCCGGCGTCATCCTGAACCGCGACGAAAGCTCGGGCGAAGGCCAGCGCATCTCCATCCGCGGCCTGCCGACGGAGTACTCCGTCACCACGCTGAACGGCGCACTGGTGAACGCCACGTCCACCAGCACCATCGGCAGCGCGGCGCGCGGCTTCAACTACGACGTGTTCGCGTCCGAACTGTTCGGTCGCGTGGACTTCTACAAGACGCCGCTGGCCGAACTGAGCGAGGGCGGCATGGGCGGCGTCGTGGACCTGCAGACGCCACGACCGTTCGACAACAAGGGCCGCATCATTCGCTACGGCCTCACCGCCTCGTACAACACCACGGGCAAGAAGACCGACCCGATGGGCTTCGCGCTGTACTCCAACACCTGGGGCGAACTGGGCGCGCTGATCGGGGTGTCGCATTCCTCGGCAGTGAACAACCGCTCCGGCTTCGAGGCCACCGGCGGCTACAACAGCTCGGCGCGTGGCAGCCAGACGCCCGTGAAGGGCAACTTCGCCGTCGCGCTGGACTACGACAGCCCGCGCGCCAACCTCGGCAGCTACACCCGCAGCCAGGTGGACAACGCGCTGCTGCCGCGCATCTACCGCTTCTACGGCTCGTCCAACGACCGCAGCCGTGACGGCCTCGTCGGCTCGCTGCAATACAAGACGCCGACGCTGAACCTGAGCCTGGACACGCTGTACTCCAAGCTCAAGAACTCGCGCGACGAGGTGTATTTCGGCCTGCTGATCCGCAACACCCGCACCACCAACCGAAATGCGCCCGCGGGCCAGAGCGGCAACAACGGCTTCATTCCGCTGAACGTCAAGATCGACCCGGGCTCCAACCTGCTGACCGGCACCTTCGGCAACACCTCCTACAGCAGCGGCGTGACCTACAGCGAGGACGAGACCAAGTTCGGCTACGTGGCCGCCAACGCCCGCTGGAGCGTCAGCGACAAGCTGGTGCTGACCGGCCAGCTGAGCAGCAACAGCAGCAAGGCGCTGAGCTACCAGGACACGCTGTCCGGCCAGATCTTCGGCGTCGACACCACCATCGACTACGGCAGCGACCATGTCTACCCGGCCATGTCCTCGCCCGTCAGCTACACCGACCCGGCCAACTTCCAGGGCTTCGGCATCGGCACCGGCTGGACGCGCGAGACCGACAAGGGCAAGCAGGGCCGCCTCGTGGCCGACTGGGACTACGCGCTCGCCGGCGACTGGACCGGCCACCTGAAGGCCGGCCTGGTCTACGCCGAGACCTCCAAGGACATCAACAAGCGAAACGGCACGGCCGGCGCCACCGCCAAGCTCAACACGCTGGGCACGGCCGGCCTGCGCACGGGCATGACGTCCGTGCTGCCCATCTCCAACCTGGACATGGGCGCCGGCTGGCCGCACGCCTGGGGCACGTTCACCCGCGACTACACCTTCTCGACCTTCGACCCGCTGGCCTTCAACAACGAGGCCAGCTTCACGCCGGCACAGAGCTTCAAGGCCCAGGAGAACGTGTCCACGGCCTTCATCCAGTCGGACTTCAGGGGCGAGGTGCTGGGCCGTGAGCTGCGCCTGAACGCCGGCCTGCGCTACTCGCGCACCGAGACCCAGATCGACAACTACAAGCAGCAGGGCACCAGCCTCACCTACCTGCCCAACCAGGAGAAGGGCTCGTACAGCAACCTGCTGCCGGCGGTGAGCGCCGCGCTGGACCTGACGGACGACCTGACCTGGCGCGCTTCCTGGGGAAAGACGCTGAGCCGCGCCTCTCTGTCCATCATCGCGGCGCAGACCGTCATCCCCAACCCCTTCGACAACACCGCCACGGCCGGCAACCCCAGCCTGCGCCCGCAGCAGTCCAAGAACCTGGACACCAGCATCGAGTGGTACTTCCAGAAGGGCAGCATGCTGTCGGCCGCCATCTTCAAGAAGGACCTGACCGACGCCACCGTGGCCAGCACCACGCAGACCACCTTCGGCGCGCTGGGCCTGCCCGACACCGCGCTGGGCGCCATCTTCCAGAACGCCCAGGGCAAGGTGGACCCGGCGCTGCCGATGACGCTGCGCACCTACAGCAACGCCGGCAAGCAGACGCTGAAGGGCTTCGAGCTGGCCTACCAGCAGGCCTTCAACTTCCTGCCCGACCCCTTCAAGGGCCTGGGCGCGCTGGCCAGCTACACGCACATCAACCCGTTCAACAGCGCGGCATGGGTCACCACCGCGGGCAACACCATCGAGGTGAACTCGGTGCCCAAGTACGCCTACAGCACCACGCTGTACTACGAGAACGGCCCGCTGGCCATGCGTGCGTCCTACAACTACAAGGGCCGCTCGCTGCACGGCGACAACCCGCGCAACAACGGTGACGACCTGATCCGCTGGCGCGCCGGCCGGGGCTACCTGGACGCCAACATCAGCTACAAGATCAGCGATGCGCTGGAGATCCGCCTGGATGCGCTGAACCTGTCCAACACGCTGGCCTACGACTACTTCGAGGACGCTACGGGTCAGTACGGTCGCGGCAACAAGACCCGCATGGACTACGCCAAGTACGACGGCCGCACCTTCAAGATCGGCCTGCGCGGCAAGTTCTAAGCATCGGGTTGATTGAATGGGGAGCGGGCTTCGTGAGAGGCTTGCCCCTTTGCCTTGCCATGAAGAAGACAGCAGCTCTTGCCCTGGTCATTGCGGCCTTGATCGCTGGTTGCGCCGCCACGCCGCCGGGTGAGAGCCTGCGCATCGTGGACGTGGCCGACGGCTGGGCCCGCAACTCCGTCAATGCGGTGGTGTTCCGCAAGAACTCGCTCGTGACGCATGGCGAGCACCAGTACATCGCCTTCTACGACCCGGCTGCCAACGTCGTTCTGGGCAAGCGCCGCCTGGGCAGCGAGGACTGGGAGCTGAAGACCACGCGCTACAAGGGCCATGCGGCGGATGCCCACAACAGCATCAGCATCATGGTGGACGGCGCGAGCTATCTGCATGTCTCCTGGGACCACCACAACAACGCCTTGCGCTATGCGCGCAGCCTGCGTCCCGGCTCGCTGGATTTGACGGACAAGCTGCCGATGACCGGGCTGGACGAGCGCTCCGTGTCCTACCCCGAGTTCCAACGCCAGCCCGACGGCAACCTGCTGTTCTTCTACCGGGACGGCGGCTCGGGCCGCGGCAACCTGGTCATCAACCGCTACGACGTGGCCACGAAGGCCTGGACGCGGCTGCACGCCAACCTGATCAGCGGGGAAGGGCGGCGCAACGCCTACTGGCAGTCCTTCCTGGACCACCGCGGCACGCTGCACCTGTCCTGGGTCTGGCGCGAGTCGCCGGACGTCGCCAGCAACCACGACCTGGCCTATGCCCGTTCGCGCGATGGCGGCCTGACGTGGGAGACCTCGGACGGCCGCCCCTATGCACTGCCCATCACCGCCGCCAGCGCCGAGGTCGCCGCGCACATCCCGCAGAACAGCGAGCTGATCAACCAGACCTCCATGTCGGCCGACGCGGACGGCAGCCCGGTCATCGCCAGCTACTGGCGCCGCGCCGGCGCCACGGTGCCGCAGTACCAGGTGGTCTACCGCGGCGGCGGCGCCTGGCGCGAGATGGAACTGGACTTCCGCCGCCTGCCGTTCTCGCTGAGCGGCGTCGGCACCAAGGCCATTCCCATCTCGCGGCCGCAGATCATGGCGGGCCAGCAGCCGGGCCGGCGCACGGCGCTGCTGGTGTTCCGCGACGCGGAGCGCGGCAGCAAGGTCTCGGTCGCCCACATCACCGACCTCGACAACCGGCGCTGGACCGTGCGCGACCTGACCGACCAGTCCGTGGGCGCCTGGGAGCCCAGCTTCGACACCGAGCTGTGGCGCCTGCGCGGCGAGCTGAACCTGTTCCTGCAGGCCGTCCACCAGGTCGATGGCGAAGGCAGTGCCGACGCCCCCCCCAGCAAGGTGCGCGTGCTGCAGTGGCGCCCTTGAACACCGAGTCTCCGGGTGCGCTGGCTGGCGCGCCTTTCACCCTGCCTCGCAAGCCGAGGCAGGGTTTTCTGCTCAAGCCTGTGATTGATGCAGCCGGCTGAAGCGAAACCCGCGCCGGCGGCGCTCAAATCCGCCCGCCGGCCGTTCGCCACCTCTTTGGACCGCTCATGACCGTTCTCCTTCCCCGCCGCCGCCTGCTGGGGGCCGCTGCCACCGGTGCCACCCTGATGCTGAATGCGCCGGTCGCCAGCGCTGCGCCAGCGCGCTTCGCCGTTGGCGAGAAGGATTTCCTGCTCGATGGCCAGCCGCTGCAGATCCGCTGCGGCGAGATGCACTTCGCCCGGGTGCCGCGCGAGTACTGGCGCCACCGCCTGCAGGCCATCAAGGCCATGGGCATGAACACCGTCTGCGCCTACCTGTTCTGGAACTATCACGAATGGCGCGAAGGCCGCTACCAGTGGGACGGCCAGCGCGACGCCGCCGAGTTCTGCCGCCAGGCGCAGGCCGAGGGCCTGTGGGTCATCCTGCGCCCCGGCCCCTATGCCTGCGCCGAGTGGGAGATGGGCGGTCTGCCCTGGTGGCTGCTGAAGAAGCATCCGGGCGACGCCTTCCTGCGCAGCCGCGACGACGCCTTCGTGCAGCCGGTGCGGCGCTGGATGAAGGAAGTGGGCCGCGTGCTGGGCGACCAGCAGGTCTCGCGCGGCGGTCCCATCCTGATGGTGCAGGTGGAGAACGAATACGGCTTCCTCAGCGACGACCGCGACTACATGCGCACCATGCGCCAGGCCGTGCTGGACGGCGGCTTCGATGTGCCGCTGTTCCAGTGCAACCCCACCAATGCCGTCGCCAAGACCCACATCCCCGAACTGCTGACGGTCGCCAATTTCGGCAGCGACCCCGCTGGCGGATTCAAGGCGCTGGCGGCGCTGCAGCAGGGGCCGCTGATGTGCGGCGAGTACTACTCCGGCTGGTTCGACACCTGGGGCGCACCGCACCGCCGCGGCGACAACAAGCGCGCCATCCAGGACATGGCCGCGATGCTGGAGGCCAACGGCTCGTTCAGCCTCTACATGGCGCATGGCGGCACCACCTTCGGCCTGTGGGGCGGCTGCGACCGGCCCTTCCGCCCCGACACCACCAGCTACGACTACGACGCCCCCATCACCGAGGCCGGCTGGCTGGGCGACAAGTTCCGCACCTACCGCGACTGCCTCGCCAAGCACCTGAAGCCCGGCGAGGTCCTGCCCGACCCGCCCGCCGCGCTGCCCGTGACGGCCTATGCCGCCTTCACGCTGGCGGAGACGGCACCCGTCTTGGCTAACCTGCCCGTGCCGGGCATCCACGCGGAGTCGCCGCGGCCCATCGAGCAGTACGACATCAGCCGCGGGCTGGTCGCCTACCGGGCCACGCTGCCCGCCGGCCCCGCCGCGAAGCTGGAGGCCGCCAACGCGCGCGACCTGGCCTGGGTCTTTGTCGGCGGCCGCCTGGCCGGCACCCTGGACACGCGCCACCGCCGCTTCAGTGTCGACATCCCCGCACGCAGCCGCGACACCACCGTCGAGATCCTGCTCTACACCATCGCCCGCGTGAACTTCGGCATGGAGGTGCATGACCGCAAGGGCCTGCAAGGCCCGGTGCTGCTGAAGACCAAGGCCGGCGCGCAGGAGATCCAGGGCTGGCAGATCCGCGCGATCGACTTCGGTGCCGACGGCGAGCTGCCGCCGCTGCGCTGGCAGCCCGGCAAGGCGACCGGCCCCGCCTTCTGGCGCGGCAGCTTCGACGCCCCCGTGCCGGCCGACACCTTCCTCGACATGTCGGCCTGGGGGCAGGGCATCGTCTGGGTCAACGGCCGCTGCCTGGGCCGCTACTGGAGCATAGGCCCGACGCAGACCATGTACCTGCCCGGCCCCTGGATCAAGCCCGGCCGCAACGAGGTCGTCGTGCTGGACCTGACCGGCCCGCGCGCCAACCGCATCGCGTTCACCGCGGTGCCCGTGCTCGACCAGCTGCGCCCCGAGCTTGACCTGCCGCGCCCGCCCAGCACCGCCCGGCCGCGCCTGGCCGGGCTGGTACCGGTGCACGAGGGGCAGTTCGCCGCCGGTCCGGCCACGCAAGAGGTGCGTTTCGCCGAGGCCGCGCACGGCCGCCAGCTCTGCATCGAGGTGCTCGACGGCTTCGACGGCAAGCCCCATGCGGCCATCGCCGAACTGGCGCTGCTGAACGCCCAGGGCCGGTCGCTGAACCAGACTGCCTGGACCATTGCCTACGTCAGCAGCGAGGAGGCGCGCAAGGAAGACGGCGGCGCGCTGAACGCCATCAACGGCCAGGCCACCGACTACTGGCACACCGCCTACAGCGGCGCCGTGAAGCCCTCGGGCCCGCCGCGCCTCATCCTCGACCTGGGCTCGGCGGTGGACATCGCCGGCCTGCGCTACACGCCGCGCCAGGGGCCGGAGGGCGTGACGGGCCGCATCCGCCGCTACCGCGTGTTCGTCGGCGACAAGCTGGTCGATCCGGGCTGACCCGGCCGTACCCCCGCATAGAAAAGCAAACAGGAGACATCCCGGATGACCCAGCCAACCCTCGGCAACTACAGGTGGACCATCTGTGCGCTGCTGTTCTTCGCCACCACCGTCAACTACCTGGACCGCCAGGTGCTGAGCCTGCTGGCGCCGGCGCTGTCCAAGGAGTTCGGCTGGTCCAACACCGACTACGCCAACATCACCGCGGTGTTCCAGTTCGGCTACGCGATCTCCATGCTGTTCGCGGGCCGCTTCATCGACGCCATCGGCACCAAGCGGGCGTTCACCATCGCCGTGGCGGTCTGGTCGGTCGGCGCCGTCATGCACGCGGCGTCCGTGCCCATAGGCGGCGTGCTGGTGGCGCTGGGCATCGCGCTGCCGGTGTCGGTGGTGGGCTTCATGGCCTCCCGCCTGGTGCTGGCCGTCGGCGAGGCGGGGAACTTCCCCGCGGCCATCAAGGCGACCGCAGAGTACTTCCCGAAGAAGGAGCGCTCGCTGGCCACCGGCATCTTCAATTCGGGCGCCAACGTCGGCGCCATCCTGGCGCCGCTGACCGTGCCGTGGATCGCCGTCACCTGGGGTTGGCAGATGGCCTTCATCGCCGTCGGCGCCATCGGCTTTCTGTGGATCGTCTTGTGGCAGCTCTACTACGACACGCCCGACCGCCAGCAGCGCCTGGGCGCGGCCGAGCGGGCCTACATCGAAGCCGACAACGAGCCCGCGCCGGTCGCCGAAGGCGCCAAGGTGCCCTGGTTCCGGCTGCTGGGCTACCGCCAGACCTGGGCCTTCGCGCTGGGCAAATTCCTGACCGATGGCGTCTGGTGGTTCTACCTGTTCTGGCTGCCCAAATACCTGTCCAGCCAGTACGGCATGAGCACGACCGACATCGCGCTGCCGCTGACCGTGCTGTACAGCATGACCATGATCGGCAGCATCGGCGGCGGCTGGTTCCCGGCCTTCTTCATGAACCGTGGCTACGCGCCCTATGACGGCCGCATGCGCGCCATGCTCGTCATCGCCTTCTTCCCGCTGGTCGTGCTGCTGGCACAGCCGCTGGGCGGCATCAGCTTCTGGCTGCCGGTGCTGCTGGTGGGCGTGGGTGCGTCGGCCCACCAGGCCTGGTCGGCCAACCTGTTCACCACCGTGTCGGACATGTTCCCCAAGCGCACTGTCGCATCGGTCGTCGGCATCGGCGGCATGGCCGGCGGGCTGGGCGGCGTGGCGGTGTCCAAGCTGGGCGGCTGGATCTTCGACGCCTATGGCGCGCGCGGCGACCTGTCCACCGGCTACATGATCATGTTCTCGATCTGCGCCGTGGCCTATCTGGTGGCCTGGGGCGTCATGAAGGCGCTGGTGCCGCGCCACCAGGAAATCACCGGAATCTGAGGGAACCGCACATGCGACTGAGACTGTGGGCCGGCGTGAGCGCGGCGTTGATGGGGGCTGCCGGCGGCATGGCGCACGCACAGGCGCCCCGTGTGCACCCGGTGCAGGTGGATGCCTCGCGGCCCGACTGGGAGAACCCGGCGGTCTTCGCGCGCGGCAAGCTGCCGGCCGCGGCGACGCACTTCCCGTTCGAGAGCCGCGCCGCCGCGCTGGCCGGCGACAAGGCCAGCTCGGCCCGTTACCAGACGCTGGACGGCCTGTGGTCCTTCCACTTCAGTCCGTCCGCACACGGTGTGCCGCCCGGCTTCGAACAGCCCGGCTACGACGTGTCCGGCTGGAAGCAGATCAAGGTGCCCGCCATGTGGCAGGCCGAGGGCTACGACCAGGCGCGCTACAACAACATCACCTACCCGCACCCGGCCAACCGCCCGCTGATCCCGCACGAGACCAACCCGGTCGGCTCCTACCGCCGCAGCTTCGAGCTGCCCGCGGCCTGGGCGGGGCAGGACGTCATCCTGCACATCGGCGCGGCGGGCTCGGCCTACCGGGTGTGGGTCAACGGCAGCGAAGCCGGCTATTCCGAAGACAGCAAGCTGCCCAGCGAGTTCGACATCACGCGGCTGCTGAAGGCAGGGCAGAAGAACATCGTCGCCCTCCAGATCCACCGCTGGTCTGACGGCTCCTACCTGGAGGACCAGGACTTCTGGCGCGTCTCCGGCATCGAGCGTTCGGTCTACCTGAAGGCCGTCCCCAAGGCGCGGCTGAGCGACCTGTTCGTGCGCGCAGGGCTGGACAAGGCCTACCGCGACGGCCTGCTGTCCACCGACCTGACGCTGACCGCACGCAGCGCGCCTCTGAAGCTGCGCATGACGCTGTTGGACGGCGACAGGCAGGTGCTGACGCAGGAGGCCACCGTCCCCGCCGGCGACGCGACCACGCAGACGCTGGCCGCCCCCGTGCCCGGCGTGCGCCACTGGACGGCCGAGACGCCCCATCTCTACACGCTGCTCGTCGAGCTGCTCGACGCGCAAGGCCAGCTCATCCAGGCCACGCCGCAGCGCATCGGCTTCCGCACCGTCGAGATCAAGGACGGCCTGGTGAACGTCAACGGCCGCCCCATCACCCTCCGCGGCATCAACCGCCACGAGCACGACCCCGAAACCTT
The DNA here is from genome assembly GCA_965650725.1 of uncultured Comamonadaceae bacterium. GTDB lineage: Bacteria > Pseudomonadota > Gammaproteobacteria > Burkholderiales > Burkholderiaceae_C > Pelomonas. Next base: position 17,704 of record CBFGPX010000047.1, read on the forward strand.
CCACGTCATCTCCGAAGCCTCCATGCGCCGCGACATGGAGCTGATGAAGCGCAACAACTTCAACGCCGTGCGCACCTCGCACTACCCCAACGCCGAGCTCTGGTACGCGCTGGCGGATGAGTACGGCATGTACGTGATGGACGAGGCCAATATCGAGAGCCATGCCTACATGGACCACGGCCACCGCTTCCCTGAGCAGCGCGCCAAGATCCAGATCGGCTACGACCCTGCCTGGGAGGCCGCCCACGTCAGCCGCGTGATGAACATGGTGGAGCGCGACAAGAACCACCCCTCCGTCATCTTCTGGTCGCTGGGCAACGAGGCCGGCCTGGGCCCCGCCTTCGAGAAGGCCGCGGCCGAAGCCCGCAAGCGCGATCCCTCGCGCCTCATCTCCTACCTCGGATGGGGCACGCTGGACTGGAGCCACGAGCCCAACGCCTACGTCGACATCTACGCGCCCATGTACGACGACGTCGAGAAGATGGTGGACTGGGCGCTGGACCCGACGCGCACCCAGCCCATGATCCAGTGCGAGTACGCCCATGCGCAGGGCAACTCCGTCGGCAACTTCAAGGACTACTGGGACACCATCTACCAGTACCCGAAGAAGCTGCAGGGCGGCTTCATCTGGGACTGGGTGGACCAGTCCATGGTCCGATACACCAAGGACGGCAGGCGCTACTGGGGCGATGGTGGCGAGTACGGCCCCAACCCGGGCGGCGACATCGAGTTCGGCGACGGCCTCATCCAGCCCGACCGCACGCCCAACCCGCATCTGTACGAGGTGCAGAAGGTGCAGTCGCCCATCCAGTTCGAGGCCTTCGATGCGAAGAAGGGCACGGTCACCGTGCGCAACCGCCACGACTTCCGCGACCTGTCCGGCTTCAGCTTCGAGTGGGCCGTGCAGGCCGACGGCGTGGCCATCGCGTCCGGGTCGCTGGCCGCGCTGGCGACGAAGGCGCGCGAGGCGCAGACGATCCAGCTGCCGCTGGCCGGCCTCGCGCGCCAGCCCGGCGTGGAACACCTCGTCACCGTGCGCGCCAAGGCCCGGGCCGGCGCCGTGCCGCTGGTGCCCGAAGGCCATGTCGTCGGCTGGGAGCAGTTCCCGCTGGCGCCGCATGCCATGGGCTTGAGCAAACCCGCGAACGGCGCGGTCCAACTGACCGACAACGCCGACGCCACCACGCTGTCCGCCGCCGGCGTCACGTTGACGCTGGACCGCAAGACCGGCCTGCTGGCCGGCTACGGCAAGGCCGGACAGTCGCTGCTGAGCGGCGGCAGGCCCAACTTCTTCCGCGCCGAGACCGACAACGACACTGCGACCGGCACCGTCCGGCAGCAGCTGCCGTGGAAGGTGATGACCGACACGCGCCAGGTGCGTGCCGTCACCGCGCGCCGCATGCCGGGCGGCGCGGCCGAAGTGAGCGTGGAGCACGCGCTGGGCGCCGGCGCGGCCCGCTTCGTGACGACCTACACCATGCATGGCGACGGTGCCGTGGACGTCGTCGGCCTGCTGACACCGCTGAAGAGCGACCTGCCGCCGCCCGTGCGCGTGGGCCTGTGGTTCGACACGCCGCCATCGCTGACGACCGTAGCCTGGTACGGCCGCGGCCCGCACGAGAGCTATGTGGACCGCAAGACCGGCGCGGCCGTGGGCCTGTGGCGTGGCGCCATCGCCGACCAGCACCACGACTACATGCGCCCGCAGGACACCGGCAACAAGGTCGACGTGCGCTGGATCGAGGTGTCGGGCGGCGGCCGCGGCCTGCGGGTCGAGGGCCAGTCCCTGCTGATGGCCAATGCGCTGGCCTTCCCCTACAGCGACCTCTACCGCCGCGCCCCCGGCACCTGGAAGAGCAGCGACATCGTGCCGCGCGAGCGCGGCTCGCTGCTCATCGACGGCGCGCAGTGGGGCGTGGGCGGCGACACCACCTGGAACCACGTGGGCCAGCCCCACGCCCAGTACCGCACGCGGCTGGAGCCCGTGCGCGTTGCCTTCCGGCTGCAGCCCTTTGACGGCGAGGGCAGGACGCAGGCCCTGCCCGCCCAGGCGACGACACCGCAGTAGCGGCCTCGTGCACGGCCAGCCCCGGCGCCGCCAGGCCCCGGGGCTTTTTGCTTTTCGGCAGGGATTGCGCGCGGTTTGACGGACATCAAACCGCCCGCGCCGCCGGTTTCTCAAAATATGCAAAGAATATGCATATTAAGGAGTGCACATGACGCTGACCAGCTACGGCACCAAGATCGACCTGCGGCCCCTGCTTCCGCGCGAGCGGCATCCGCTGGTGTTCAACACCCTGCGCAGCCTGGGCGCGGGCGAGTCGGTGGAACTCGTCAACGACCACGACCCGCTGCCGCTGCAGGAACAGTTGCGCGCCGAGTGGCCCGGCGACTTTTCCTGGGAAGACGTGCAGAGCGGGCCGGACCTCTGGCGCGTGCGAATCGTCAAGCTCGCCCCTCACGGCGACGGCCGCTGCTGCGGCTCCTGCGGCGGCGCCTGAACGACGCCTGCATCAACAAGGACTCATCATGAAATCGACACGCAGGCTCTGGCGCTGGCTGGGGCTGATCTTCGTCCTGTCGTTCGGGGCCCTCGGCTACCTCGGCTGGCAGATCTATCTCTTCGCGCCGCCCATCCCCAAGCAGGTCGTCACGACCGAGGGTGAGGTGCTGTTCACGGCCGAGCAGATCCAGCTCGGCCAGCAGGCCTGGATGTCGGCCGGTGGCCAACAACTGGGCACGGTCTGGGGCCATGGCGCCTACGTGGCGCCGGACTGGTCGGCCGACTGGCTGCACCGCGAGGCCGAGGCGCTGACGGCGCGGTACCGCGCGGGCGACGCCGACCCGGCTGCCGTGGCAGCGCGCGTGCGCAGCGAGATGCGCCGCAACACCTATGACGACGCGACCGGCATCGTCAAGGTCTCGCCGGCCCGCGCCGAGGCCATCCGCGAGGTGGCGGCGCACTACGACGGCCTGTTCGGCGCCGAACCGGCGTTGGACCGTTTGCGCGAGCAGTACGCGATGACGCCGGGCACGCTGCCCGACGCGCAGCACCGCCAGGCGCTGACGGCCTTCTTCTTCTGGTCCGCCTGGGCCGCCACGACGGACCGGCCCGGCGAGGTCGGCCTCTCGTACACCAGCAACTGGCCGCACGAGCCGCTGGTGGGCAACGTCATGAGCACCTCGGCGGCGATGTGGTCCATGGTCAGCGTCATCCTGCTGCTGGCCGGCATCGCCGCCATGCTGTGGCTGCACAAGGGCGACGCGCACGAAGAGCTCGCTCAAGTGCCCAAGGCCGACCCGCTGCTGGGCGCCCGCGCCACGCCGTCGATGAAGGCGACGCGCAAGTACTTCTTCGTCGTCATCGGCCTGATGCTGCTGCAGATCGCGATGGGCGTCGTCACCGCCCACTACGCGGTGGAAGGCCAGTCCTTCTTCGGCCTGCCGCTGGCGGACCTGCTGCCCTACACGGTCAGCCGCACGGTGCACACGCAGGTCGGCATCTTCTGGATCGCGACCGCGTGGCTGGCCACCGGCCTCTACGTCGCGCCGCTGCTGTCGGGCCACGAGCCGCCGTTGCAGCGGCTGGGCGTGGAGCTGCTGTTCTGGGCGCTCATCGTCGTCGTGCTGGGCTCGACCGTCACCGGCTGGCTGGGCACGCTGCAGCACCGCGGCATCGACTTCAGCTTCTGGTTCGGCAACCAGGGCCTGGAGTTCACCAGCATGGGCCGCTTCTGGCAG
>CBFGPX010000048.1:0-20976 GCA_965650725.1 uncultured Comamonadaceae bacterium
CCACGACCGCGAGTTCCTGGACGCGATCACCAAGGTCACGCTGCACCTGGACGAGGGCAAGCTGGTGCGCTACGGCGGCAACTACACCAGCTTCGAGACCCAGCGCGCCGAGCGCATGGTGCTGCAGCAAGCCGCCTATGCGAAGCAGCAGGACCGCGTGGCCCACCTGCAGAAGTTCATCGACCGCTTCAAGGCCAAGGCCAGCAAGGCCAAGCAGGCGCAGAGCCGCGTCAAGGCGCTGGAGCGCATGGAGAAGCTCGCGCCGGTACTGGCATCCGCCGACTTCAACTTCGAGTTCCGCGAGCCGCTGAACCTGCCCAACCCGATGCTGATGTTCGACGACCTGTCGGCCGGCTACCGCACGGACGAAGGCGACAAGATCATCGTCCGCGGCGTGGACCGCTCCGTGCTGGCCGGCCAGCGCATCGGCATCCTGGGCGCCAACGGCCAGGGCAAGTCCACGCTGGTCAAGACCATCGCCCGCGCGCAAACACCCATGGCCGGCACGCTGACCGAGGGCAAGGGCCTGTCCATCGGCTACTTCGCCCAGCAGGAACTGGACGTGCTGCGCCTGGACGAAGGCCCGCTGGAGCACATGGTGCGCCTGGCCCGCGAGGTGGGCCCGCAAGGCCGCGAGCAGGAGCTGCGCGATTTCCTCGGCCAGTTCCGTTTCACCGGCGACATGGTCAACCAGCAGGTCGGCAGCCTGAGCGGTGGCGAGAAGGCGCGCCTGGTGCTGGCAATGCTCGTGTGGCAGCGCCCCAACCTGCTGCTGCTGGACGAACCGACCAACCACCTGGACCTGCAGACGCGCGAGGCGCTGTCGATGGCGCTCAACGAGTTCGAAGGCACCGTCATGCTGGTCAGCCACGACCGCGCGCTGCTGCGCGAGGTCTGCGACGAGTTCTGGCTGGTGGCCGACGGCGTCGTCAAGCCCTTCGACGGCGACCTCGACGACTATCAGCGCTGGCTGCTGGAGCAGAGCAAGGAAGCCGCCCGCGCCGCCAAGAAGGGCGCTTCCCCGGCCCCGGCCCCTGCGCCGGTGGCAGCCGCAGCGCCCGCTCCTGTCGCACCCGCGCCTCGCGAGGACCGCAAGGCCTCAGGCCAGGCACGCGCCAAGCTGGCCGAGCAGACCCGGCCGCTGCGCAAGGAGATGGAGACCATCGACAAGCGCATGCACGCCTTGGCCACGGAGCGCTCGGAGATCGAGACCCAACTCGCCGACGGCGCCGCCGCGTCGGCCATCGCCGAGATGGGCAAGCGGCTGAAGGCCATTCACGATCAGCTCGAAGCCGACGAGATGCGCTGGCTGGAACTGGGCGAGCAGATCGAGGCGATGACTGCCGCCTGACGGCCGCGTCAGGTGGCGAGCACGGCCGCCAGCGCGATGGCGCCCGGCAGCGCCTGCACGAACAGGATCTTCTTCGACGCCGTCGCCGCGCCGAACACACCGGCCACGACCACGCAGCCCAGGAAGAACACCAGCCACGGCTTGCCGGCGCCCGCGGTGCCGAGCATGAGCCCGTAGATCAGGCCGGCCGCCAGGAAGCCGTTGTAGAGCCCCTGGTTGGCGGCCAGCGCCTTGCTCTGCTCGGCGAAGTCCGCCTTCAGCCCGAAGGCCTTGCGACCCAGTGGCTTGGTCCAGAAGAACATCTCCAGCACCAGGATGTACAGGTGCAGCAGGGCCACCAGGGCCGCCAGCACGGTCGCCACGATCAGCATCGCCTCTCCTCGTCTTGCTTTGTTGGGGGTGGCGCATCCTCGCAGATCGCCCTACCGTCCCGTGTCGCCAAAAAGACCTTTTTGATTGTGTGCAATTTAATTGCCACCTACATTAACCCCATGCCACGCAGCAAGACCGCCACGAACCACGCCGCCGACCCGCGCGCGCAGTGGCTGCATCTTGACCGCCAGCTGTGCTTCGCGCTCTACAGCAGCTCGCTGGCGATGACCAAGCTCTACAAGCCGCTGCTGGCGCCGCTGGGCCTGACCTACCCGCAGTACCTCGTCATGCTGGTGCTGTGGGAGCTGGACGGCCTCAGCGTCAGCCAGCTGGGCCAGCGCCTGTCGCTGGACTCAGGCACGCTGACGCCGCTGCTGAAGCGGCTGGAGCAGCAAGGTCTGCTGGAGCGCCGCCGCGCGCAGGACGACGAGCGCCGCGTCGACATCTTCCTGACGCCGGCCGGCCGCAAGCTGCGCGCCCAGGCGCTGGACATTCCTGGCCACCTGGCCTGCGCCAGCAACTGCGACCTGGATGAACTGACCACGCTGACGCGTCGCCTGCACGAACTGCGCAGCGGCTTCCTGCAAGCCGCCGGCGAGTGAATCGATTTACCCACCACCCCACCAAGGAGCCCACCATGGCCATCGAGAAAGCCCTCTACACCGCCACCGCCACCGCCACGGGCGGCCGCGCCGGTACCGCCAAGTCGTCCGACGGCGTGCTGGATCTGGCGCTGTCCACGCCCAAGGAACTGGGCGGCGCCGGCGGCCCCGGCACCAACCCCGAGCAGCTGTTCGCGGCCGGCTACAGCGCCTGCTTCATCGGCGCGATGAAGGCCGTCGCCGGCAAGCAGAAGATCGCCCTGCCCGCCGAGGTGTCCATCACCAGCGATGTCGCCATCGGCCCGCACGCCAACAAGCCGGGCGCCTTCGGCATCCAGGTCGACATGAAGATCTCGGTCCCCGGCATGGAGCGCGCCGCGCTGGAGGCGCTGGTCGCCACCGCCCACGAGGTTTGCCCCTACTCCAACGCCACCCGCGGCAACGTGGATGTGACGCTGACCATCGTCTGACCTTGCTCAGCCGGCCAGCAGGTCCAGCAGCAGTTGGACCCTGGCCTTTACCGGGCTCAGCGCTCCCGCGCTGGGCAGCAGGCCCGGCATGTCCATGACCGGACCCGCATCGCAGCGCGTGCTGCGCACGACCCGGACACCCTGCATTTCGGCCTCGCGCAATGCCGCGTCCAGACGGGCTGACAGCGTCCCGTTGCCGGTGCCGGCGGCGACAATGCCCTCCACGCCTGCGGTGAGCAGCGCCCGCACCGCGCGCCCGTCGGCGCCGGCATGGTTCAAGATGATGTCCACACGCGGCCAGCGGTCGACAGGCGCGGCGATGCGCGCCAGCCCGACACCCTCCCCCTGCGGCCAGGCGCCCAGCAGCCTGACGACACCCTCCTCCACGCAGGCCACCAGCGCACCGTCCGTCGACTCGAAGGCGTCCACGCGATAGCTGTGCGTCTTGCGCACCTGCGTCGCGTCGTGCACTCGCCCCGCGAACGCAACGACCACGCCCGCCGCCCGCGGGTCCGCGGCCACCTGAACTGCATCGAACAGGTTCTGCGGGCCGTCCGGCACCAGCGCGGTGGCCGGCCGCATGGCCGCCGTGAGTACCACCGGTTTGGCAGGCGCCAGCACGCGGTGCAGGAAGTACGCCGTCTCCTCCAACGTGTCGGTGCCGTGCGTGACAACCACCCCCGCCACCTCGGCACGGTCCAGCTGCTGCTGCACCGCCGAAGCCAGCCGCTGCCAGGTCTGGAAATCCATGTCCTTGCTGTCCAGCTGCGCCACCTGGTGCGCCTCCAGCCGACGACCGGCGAGCGCCGGCACGGCCGCCAACAAGTCGTCGACGCGCAACTGAGCCGCCGTGTAGCCCACGCCATCACTGGCGCTTTGCGCCGTGCCGGCGATGGTGCCGCCGGTACCGAGGATGACGATCAAGGGCTCAAGGGTTTGCAATTTCCGATTCCTGGATAAAAATACAGATACTGGATACACAACCAGCGCATCCCAAAAGGCCGACCGTGCAAGACCAACCCAAGCTTACCGCCCGCCAGCAGCAGATCTTCGACCTGGTCCGCAACGCGATCGAGAGCACCGGCGCCCCACCCACCCGGGCCGAGATCGCCGCCGAACTGGGCTTCAAGTCCGCCAACGCGGCCGAAGAGCATCTGCAAGCGCTGGCGCGCAAAGGCATGCTGGAACTCGTCGGCGGCACCTCGCGCGGCATTCGCCTGAAGTCCGATGCACTGAGCGCCGTCAACCGAGCCCGCCAGTTCAGCCTGCCCATTCCTACCCTAGCCCAGTTGACGCTGCCACTGATCGGCCGCGTCGCCGCCGGCGCGCCCATCCTGGCTCAGGAGCATGTGGAACAGACCTACACCGTGGAGCCCGGCCTGTTCAGCAAGAAGCCCGACTACCTGCTGAAGGTCAAGGGCATGAGCATGAGAGACATCGGCATCCTCGACGGCGACCTGCTCGCGGTGCAGACGGCGCGCGAGGCCCGCAACGGCCAGATCGTGGTCGCCCGTGTCGGCGAGGAGGTGACCGTGAAGCGCTTCCAGCGCGGGCCGGACGGCATCCAGTTGCTGCCCGAGAACCCAGATTTCCAGCCCATCCTCGTCAATGAGTCCAGCGAGCACTTCAGCATCGAAGGACTCGCTGTCGGCTTGATCCGGGGACAGGGGTTCAATTGACCTCGCCGAGTTCAAGCAGCGACCCCGTCAAGTCCTGCAACTCGCTGTCTTCCAGAAATTACGGCCTCGGAAATGGCAAGCAGCTCACCGTCTGCTTGCTTCAGGCCACGATGCTCAAACGCATCGTCGGCCGGACCTTGGGCGCGGCGTCGGACTGGCGACGCACCAGCGTGTAGTCCACCTGCGCCTGGCTGACCGGCAGCCGCACGCCGTTGCGCCAGGCGCGGATGTGACGCACCAACAGGTCGACCGCCATGCTGGCCATGTCGCCTATGGGTTGCCTGATGGTCGTCAGTTCGGGCCAGATCGTCGTCGCCAGCGGCGCGTCGTCGAAGCCCACCACCGTCAGGTCGCTGGGCACGAACAGGCCCAGCCGCTGAGCCACGGCCACCGTCGCGGCCGCCATGTCGTCGTTGCTGGCGAACACCGCCGAAGGCCGCTGCGCGCCGGCCAGCAGTCGCTCTGCAGCATCCAGCCCTGACTGGTAGGTGAACAGGCCCGGCACGATCCTGACGTCGGAGTCCGGGTCCAGGCCGGCGTCGCTCACCGCCGCGAGGAATCCCGCCAGACGGCGCTTGCTGCTGCTCTGTTGCGGGTTGCCCTCGATGAAACCCAGCCGCTGATGGCCCAGCGCCAATAGGTGGCGGGTCATCTCGTAGGCAGCCTTGTAGTCGTCGATGCCGACGCCGTACAGGCTGGCCGCAGGTGTGCCGGCCGACACCGCGACCGCCGGCGTGCCGCTGCGGGCTACCTGCTGCAGGATGGCCGCCGACTCACAGAACGGCGGCGGCAGGATGAGCCCGTCGATGCCGTTCGCAATCATGTCGGCCACGACGGCCTCGCCGTCGCCGCCGGGCGCACAGTACTGCGCGTTGAGTTGCACGTGCCGCAGGCTGGTCTTGCTCAGCAGCCCCAGCAGGAAGTCATTCAGGTATCCCGCGCGCGGGTCGCTGTAGAGCATGCCGAGCATGATGGGCCGCGATCCTGCCAGCTTGCGGGCCGAGGGGTTGGGCGTGTAGTTCAACGCGGTAATCGCCGACTGCACCTTCTCGCGCGTGCTGGGCCGCACGGTGGGCTCGCCATTGATGACGCGGGACACCGTCATCGCCGAGACGCCCGCCAGGTGCGCGACATCGAATACCGTGGCCGACTTGGGGCCGGCCTTCTGATCAGCGTCTGTCGTCACGGTCTTCTTTCCTTGCTGGTAGCGGCGCTACTTTCATTCCCTTTGATGTTAGGAAGCGTCCGCTTGCCTCGCGATCACATTTCCACGCGAATCGATGCCAAATCGATATCACCCACCCCAAGCGTGCGCCATACCCACATCAGGCTGCGGTGTGCGATGGGCAAAGCTGAATCAGTGCGCGCGCGGATTTGATCGGTCGGCACCGAGGCCCCGCCCTAGCATCGGCGCCCCCCCCTCAGGAAATTCGGCGATGAAGTGTTGGTTGACTTGTCTGTGTCTGTGCGTGTCCGGCCTGGCCGGTGCGCAGGAGGCGTCCACGCCACCGGCGCCGCTACGCTGGTCCATCGAATTGAACGCGGACGACAAGCCGGCCTTTGCCGCGCCCGCGGCGGGCTGGGACAGGCGGCTGGACGGTGCCCCGCAAGGCCGGTTGGAGATGGTTTCCTATGACTCCAGAACCGTGGGCACGCGCCGCCGCATGCAGGTCTACACGCCGCCGGCCTACGACCCGCAGCGCGCCTATCCCGTGCTGTACCTGTTGCACGGCATAGGTGGTGACGAGACTGAATGGCAGCGCTTCACCACGCTGGAGGTGCTGCTGGACCGGCTGATCGCCGAGGGCCGGGCTCAACCCATGATCGTCGTCATGCCCAATGGCCGAGCCCAGGCCAACGACCGGCCCGAGGGCAATGTGTTCGCGGCGGCGCCGGCGTTCGCGCGCTTCGAGCGCGACCTGCTGGACGACGTGATCCCGGCCATCGAGTCGCGCTACCGCACCCGCACCGACCGCGAGGGCCGCGCTTTGGCCGGGTTGTCCATGGGCGGCGGCCAGGCGCTGAATTTCGGGCTGGCCCACATCGACCGCTTCGCCTGGGTGGGAGGGTTTTCAGCGGCACCCAACACCCGGCCGCCGGCCGAGCTGCAGCCCGACCCGGCCGCGGTGCGGCGGCTGAAGCTGCTGTGGCTCTCGTGCGGCAGCCAGGACGGGCTGCTGCGCGTCAGCCAGGGCGTGCACGCCCACCTGAAGGCCCAGGGGATGCCACACGTCTGGCATGTGCCTGCCCATGGCCACGACGCGGCGCAGTGGAAACAGGACCTGTACTGGTTTGCGCAGCGCCTGTTCCAGTGAGCTCAACCCATGGCGCTCAGGCGCAGTTGCGGGCGCGAGCGCGGCGCGGCGTCGGACTGCCGGCGCACCAGTTCGTAGGTCATCAGCGCATGCTCGCAGGGTAGTGGCTCGCCGGCGCGGCGCGCGCGGATGTGGCGCACCAACAGGTCCACCGCGACGCCTGCCATCTGCGTGACGGGCTGGCGCACCGTGGTCAGCTCGGGCCAGATGGTCGTGGCCAGCGGCGCGTCGTCGAAGCCCACCACGGTCAGGTCGCTGGGCACGTCCAGCCCCTTGCGATGGGCGATGGCCACGACTGCCGCGGCCATGTCGTCGTTGCTGGCGAAGATGGCCGTGGGGCGCTGCTCGACGCCCAGCAGCTCCTCGGCCGCATCCAGGCCGGAGCGGTAGCTGAAATCGCCCTGGGTCATCAGTGCGGTCTGGGTCGGGTCCAGGCCTGCATCGCACAAGGCGGCCTTGAAGCCGGCCAGACGCCGCTCGCTGCAATGCTGATGCTTGTCGCCGATGACAAAGCCCAGCCGCTGATGGCCCAGCTGAAGCAGGTGGCGCGTCATCTCGTAAGCGGCACGGTAGTCGTCGATGCCCACCGCGCTGACCTTCTCGTGCGGCCGGCCGCTGGAGACCGCCACCGCCAGCGTGCCGCTGTCGATAGCCATGCGCAGCAGCCGCTCGGCATCGCAGAACGGCGGCGCCAGGATGAGGCCGTCGAGGCCGCCGGCCAGCATGGTGGAGACCAGTTGCTCTTCGTCGTCGCGGGCTTCGCAGCGTTGCACGTCCAGATGCACGTGGCGCAGGCTGGCCTTGCTCAGCAGGCCGATCAGGAAATCATTCAGGTAGCCCACGCTGGGGTCGTGGTAGACCATGCCGATGCTGATCGTGTCCGTGTCGGCCGCGCGGCGCGACGCCGGGTGGGCCTGGTAGTTCAGCGCGGCCACCGCCGCGCGCACCTTGTCGCGCGTCTCGGGCCGCACATTGGCTTCGCCATTGACGACGCGCGACACGGTCATCGGCGACACGCCGGCCAGGTCGGCAACGTCGGCGATCGTCGCAAGCTTGGTGCGACGGCGCTGACGCGGGGGATGGTTCACTCTCGACCTCGTTGATTCACTGCGGCCTGCCGGGTAGGCAGTAAAATGATTTCGCTACCATTTCATGGTTGACGAATCACCCATGGACTTTAGCCCCAGCGGACAGCGCGATCCTCATCGTTTGCACGGGGCTGCGCCGCCTTTACCTGCAGGCCGCCGGCGCGCCGGCACCGCTGACACCGCGGCACAGCTCCGCCTTGCCTATCCAGCCGGACTTGACGACCACGTCCAGGTTCGCGCGCGTCACGGGTACGGGCGCCAGCAGCAGCGCGTCCAGCGCCACCTTCCTCTCGCCGCCGCTCCACTTCTGCACACCCGCGACGGGCTTGCCGGCGGCCAGCGCCGAGGCCACCTCAGCGGCCTTCTGGCCGAGCGCGCGGGAGTCCTTCCAGACCGACACCGTCTGCTGGCCCAGCGCCACGCGGTTCAGCGCGGCGAACTCGCCGTCCTGGCCGGACAGCGGCAGGCCCTTGAGGCCGCGCGAGGCCAGCGCCGCCGCCGCGCCGCCGGCAATGCCGTCGGCCGAAGCGACCACGGCATCGACCTTGCCACCCGTGCGGGTCAGGATCTGCTCCATGTTCTTCTGCGCCACCTCGGGCCGCCAGCCGTCGGTGTATTCCTCGCCGACGATCTGCACGTCGCCACGCTGGATGGCGGGCGCCAGCACCTCCTGCTGGCCGGCGCGCACGAAGTCGGCGTTGGGGTCGGTGGGCGAGCCTTTGATCATCACGTAGCGGCCCTTCGGCCGAACGTCCAGGATGGCTCGGGCCTGCAGCCGGCCCACCTCTTTGTTGTCGAAAGTGATGTAGAACACGCCGGGCGACTCGACCAGCCGGTCGTAGGCGATGACGGGGATCTTGCGCAGCTGAGCCTTGCGCACGGCGGGCAAGATGGCGTCCTTGTCCCAGCACAGCACGATGAGCACCTGCGCGCCCTTGGCGATGAGGCTGTCGATGTCGGACAACTGCTTCTCGGGCGAGCCGGCCGCGTCGGCGCTGAGGTAGGTGTGGCCGTCCCTGGCCAGCTGCGCCTTGATGGCGGTCTCATCGGTCTTCCAGCGCTCCTCCTGAAAGCTGCCCCAGCTGACGCCCACCTTGGCGGCCTGGGCCGACAGGGCCAGTGCCATCAACGCCATTGCGGCGCAGCTGCTGCGGATGAAGTTCATGGAGTCTCCTGCGTGTTGATCCTGATCTCCGCCGACGCCAGGCCCTCGCCCTGCGCGCGCACGGTCAACGTGCCGGCCGCACCCGGGCGCCCGCGCACGATGACCAGCGCCTGGCCGCTGAAGGCCTTGCGGCTTGGCGACGGGAAGGGCTCGAAGCTGGTGGCGTCGCCGTTGTCGGTGGCGACGATCTCGCCCGGGCCGTCCAGATGGAAGCGGATGCGCGTGTCGGCGCGCGGCACGGTGCGGCCGGCGGCGTCGGTGATGCGCAGCGTGACGAAGCTCAGGTCGCTGCCGTCCGCGGCGATGCTGCTGCGGTCGGCCTGCAAGGCCAGCGCGGAGGGCGAGCCCGCGGTGGCGACGCCAGCCGTGGCCCAAGGCTTGCCGTCCTTGTAGACCTGCAGCTTCAGCTCGCCGGGTTCGTAGACCACGTCGTCCCAGCGCAGGCGGTACTGCCCCGCGCCCTTCTTGCGCTTGCCCAGCGAGCGGCCGTTCAGGAACAGCTCGGCCTCGTCGCCGCTGGTGAAGGCATGCACCGGCGTGACCTGGCCCACGCGTTCGGGCCAGGTCCAATGCGGCAGCAGGTGGGCCATGGGCAGGTCCGGTCGCCAGCGCGACTGGTAGAGGTAGAAGCGGTCTTTCGGAAAGCCGGCCAGGTCCACGATGCCCGAGTAGGAGCTGCGCGCCGCGTAGTAGGGCGTGGGCTCGCCGAGGTAGTCGAAGCCGGTCCAGACGAACTCGCCGGCCACGTAGGGGTGGGCGTCCAGCGCGGCAAAGACCTTGTCGGCCGAGGAGCCGAAGTCCACCGCGTACAGCTCGTAGCCGCTGACCTGCAGCGCCTTGCTGTCACCGCCGCGGCCGTCGCGCGTGATGGAGCTGTTGGCCGGCGTGACCGGGAACAGGTAGACGCCGCGGCTGCTGAAGGCCGAGGCCGTCTCGCTGCTGAGGATGAGCTTGTCGGGGAACTTCGCGTGGAAGTTGGGGTACTGCGGCGGCGTGCGGATGCGGTCGGTGCCGACGAACTCGGGGTCCTGGCGTATGCCCTCACCCTGGTAGTTCAGGCTGATGAGGTCCACCTCGGCCGGCAGCGGCATGTCGGACTTGGCGAAGTTCATCGCCGTCGTCGTGGGCCGGGTGGGGTCTTCCTCGCGCACGATCTCATGCAGGCGACGCGCGACGGCGGCACCGGCCTTGTCCGTGTACTGCTCGCCCACCTCGTTGCCGATGCTCCACATGACGACGGACGGGTGGTTGCGGTCGCGGCGCAGCATGGCGCGCAGGTCAGGCTCGTGCCAGTCCGGAAAGATCAGGTGGAAGTCCAGTGGCGTCTTCTTGCGCTCCCAGGAATCAAAGATCTCGTCCACCACCAGCACGCCCATGCGGTCGCACAGCTCCAGAAACTCCCGCGCCGGCGGGTTGTGCGACATGCGCACCGCGTTGGCGCCCATGGCCTGCATGATCTCCAGTTGCCGCTCGGCGGCCCGCACGTTGAAGGCGGCGCCCAAAGCGCCCAGATCGTGGTGCAGGTTGACGCCCTGCAGCTTCACCGGCTGACCGTTGACGTGCAGGCCGGTGTTGGCATCGAAGCGCAGCGCGCGGATGCCGAACGGTGTCTCGTAGCGGTCGATCACGCCGGCCTTGCCCGACAGCCGAGTCACTGCGACATAGCGGTTAGGCTGCTGCCGAGGCTTCGGGCCCCAGAGCTTGGGCTGGGCGATGCGCATCGACATGGCCACGACGCCCTGCCCGCCCGCCGGCACGGCCAGCGCGGGCTTCAGGCTCGCGGCAACGGCGTCACCCGTGGGCTTGCCATCGGCGCCGAGCGAGAAGAGCTCCGTCAGCACATCCACGCGCGCGGCTTCGGCGCCGTCGTTGTCGACACGCACTTCCACCTCCACGGTGGCCTCCTGGGCGGACACCTTGGGCGTCGTGATGCGCGTTCCCCAGTGGGCCACATGCTGCGGCGCGGTCTTGGTCAGCCAGACCTTGCGGTACAGGCCGGCGCCGGGATACCAGCGCGCGGACTCCGGTGGGTTGTCCAGCCGAATGACCAACTGGTTGGCACCACCGGGCCTGGCCCAGCGCGTCAGGTCCAGCCGGAAGGAGTTGTAGCCATAGGGCCAGCCACCGACCAGCTTGCCATTGAGCCAGACCGTCGCATAGGACATCGCACCGTCCACATCAAGGAACAGTGAGCGGCCCTTGTCGGTCGCGGGTATTTCCAGCGTGCGCCGATACCAGACCGGCCCCCAGGTCTGCAGCCGTCCCATGCCGCCATACGGGCCGGTCTCCAGGAAGGGGCCGGCCACGGCCCAGTCGTGCGGCAGCGTGACCGCCTGCCAGCCGCTGTCGTCGAAATCCGGGCGCACGAAGTCCACCTCACTGCCGGGATGGCCCTCGGGGCGACGGTGACGCTTGGCGGGATCCTTGATGAAAGGGTTGGCGCTGGGCAGCACCCAGGGCTTGAGCACGCGGTCCTGGGCACCGGCCCGGGCCAGCACAGCCTCATCGGGCCGGGCATCGGCCACTTTGCCGTCCGCCGTGGCCTGCACTTCGGGGCGCACGTCGTACATCAGCCGGGCCGTTGCGCCGGCGGGGTCGCCGCGGTGGAAACGCCAGCCCGCGGCCAGGTCAATGCGCTCGCGCGCCATGGCCGGCAGCGTGGCCACACACAAAACCAGGCCGGCCGCCGCGCGCCGCCAGGGGAAGCCATGCATCCTCAGTCTCCGTTGTGGTTGGTAACGTTCTCAGGCCTCGCTTCGAGGCACGACAGCCTAGGGGGAAACGCCAGGGCAGGCGACCTGGTTGATACCTATGATAGCGATACCAACAACAAAGAGACAAGAGCGCTCACGAGGTTGGCGACTCGCGGCGTGCCACCCGGTGGGCGGGGCGGCAACCCGGGAAGCCGGTGACTTCAGGGCCAGCGCCGCGGCATCGATGTCCTCCTCTGCCCTCCTTCCCGACATCCGGGCACGCTTGCACGACGTGGCGCGTGAAGCCGGCGTGAGCCTGGCGACGGTGGACCGCGCGCTGAACCGCCGGCCCGGCGTCAGCCCTCGGACGCTGCAGCGCGTCCAGGAAGCCGTGGCGCGGCTGACGCAACGCCTGGACGAGCAGATTGCACCGCAGCCACGCGGCGGCGGATGGTTGTTGTGCTTCCTGCTGCCGGCCGGCCAAAACTGCTTTGTCGAACAGCTGCGCGAGGCGCTGCATGCGCTGGCACCCTGGCTCGCCGAGCAGCGTGCGCGCGTGGAGGTTCGCACGACCGACGCCTTCTCACCTGCAGCGGCTTCCGCAGCGGTCCGGCGGCTGCGCGGCCAGTACGACGCGGTGGTGCTGATGCTGCAGGACCACCCGCTGGTGCGCGATGCCGTGCAGCGAATGGCCTTCGACGGCACCGGCGTCATCACGCTGGTATCCGACATCGCCGCGCGCGGGCGCCACCACTTCGTGGGCATAGACAACCAGGCCGCTGGCCGGACAGCCGGGGCGCTGCTGGGCCGCTTCGTCGGCGCTCGCCGCGGACCGGTGGGCATCGTCATGGGCGCGCAGTCATTGCAGGACCATGCGCAGCGCCTGCAAGGGTTCCAGCAGGCGCTGGCGGCCAACCATCGGCAACTGCAGCTGCTGCCGCCGCTGGAATGCCGGGACCAGCCCGAGGCAGCCCAGCCGATGGTGACGGCGCTGCTGGCCGAACGGCCTGAACTGGTCGGTCTCTACAGCATCGGGGCCGGCAACGATGGCATCCATCGGGCACTACAGGCCACCGGCGCCGCGGGCCGGCTGTCCTGGATCTGCCACGAACTGACTCCGCACACCCGCGCCGCGCTGCTGGACGGCAGCGCCAGCGCGGTCATCGGCCAGTCCGCCACGCAGGAAGCACGCGTCGCCTGCCGGCTGGCACTGGCGAGGCTGACCCGGCAGCGTGAGCTGGCCGAGGTCGAGCCCATCCGCATCGAGATCTACCTGAAGGACAACCTCCCATGAACATGCCCCTGGCGACCCGCCTGGCCACCGCCCTGTGCGCGGCCGGCCTCGCCGTCACCGCGCTGCCCGCCCTCGCCTGGCAGGCCGACAACGGCGACGGCAGCTACACCAACCCGCCGCTGAACGCCGACTACCCCGACCCCGACGTCATCCGCGTCGGCGAGGACTTCTACTTCGCCACCACCACCTTTGCCAACTCGCCGGGTCTGCGCATCCTGCATTCGCGCGACCTGGTCAACTGGCGCATCGCCGGCCACGTGCTGCCGCGCCTGGAGGGCGGGCCGGCCTTCGAACTGAACGGCGGCAGCGTCTACCGGCGCGGCGTGTTCGCGCCCAG
The DNA here is from genome assembly GCA_965650725.1 of uncultured Comamonadaceae bacterium. Taxonomy (GTDB): domain Bacteria; phylum Pseudomonadota; class Gammaproteobacteria; order Burkholderiales; family Burkholderiaceae_C; genus Pelomonas. Next base: position 13,367 of record CBFGPX010000048.1, read on the forward strand.
CCTGCGCTTCCACAACGGCGAGTTCCTCATCGCTTTCACAATGGTGGGCCAGAACACGCGCATCTGCCGCGCCGCCGACGTGGCCGGCCCGTGGCGCTGCCACTCGCTGGACCGCGCAGCCTTCGACCCCGGCCTGTTCTTCGACGCCGACGGCAGCGCCTACATCGCGACCGCCATAGGCAGCGACGGCACGGTGACGCTGCTGTCGCTGAACAAGGATCTGACGCAGGTGACCGATGCGCGCAAGGTCCACTACATCCAGGGCGCCGAGGGCTCCAAGCTGGTTCGTCGCGGTGACTGGTACTACCTGTTCAACGCCATCCCGCGCCGGCTGGCGATGACGATCTCGCGTGCCCGCCACCTGCACGGGCCGTGGGAGACCGTGCCGTCCATCAACAGCGCCGAGACTGGCGGCCACCAGGGGGCCATCGTCGATCTGGCCGACGGCCGCTGGTGGGGTTTCGTCATGCAGGACAAGCCGGCCATCGGCCGCATCACCAACTTCAGCCCCATCTTCTGGAAGGACGACTGGCCCGTCTGGGGCACGCCCGAAGCGCCCGGCCGCGTGCCGGCCGTCACGCGCAAACCTGTGCAGGGCCAGGCGCCGCAGCAGCCGGCCACATCCGACGAGTTCGATGCGTCGCGACTGGGCCTGCAATGGGCGTGGAACCACAACCCCGACGACGCGCGCTGGTCGCTGCAGCAGCGCCCCGGCTTCCTGCGCCTGCAGGCCACGCGCGCCGCCACGTTCTGGGGTGCGCGCAACACGCTGACGCAAAAGGGCCAGGGGCCCTACAGCCGCGCCGATGTCGCGCTGGACCTGCAAGGCCTGGCGCGCGGCGACCGCTGCGGCTTCGGCGTCATCGGCAAGGTCAACGCACACATCGCCGCAACGCGGCTGGACGACGGCAGCCTGCAGCTGGAGATGGGTGGCCAGGTCGATCAGGGCGACGGCCAGCCGCAAACCGAGCTGCCCACGGCCCGCACCGCCCTGCCCGGCCCGCGCGTGCTGCTGCGCACGGAGCTGGACTTCACGCGCGAGCGTGGACGGCTGTCGTGGTCGGTGGACGGCCGCTGGCAGGCGCTGGGCGACGAGTTCGCGCTGATCTACGACTGGCGCACCGGCACCTTCCAGGGGCCGCAGTACGCCCTGTTCTGCTTCAACCCCGGCGCCGCTGGCGGGCAGATGGACGTGGACTGGTTCCGCTTCAGCGACCGGCGCTGATCGCGCTGGAACCCGCCATGAAAAACGCCCCGGCATGCCGGGGCGTTTCTTTTGGGAGGCCGCCACCTGGGGCAGCCTCGGGCGGGTCATCAGAACGCAGCGCGCAACGACAGGTTGTAGCTCGGGCCCGGCTTGTACTCGTCGAACACGGCGCCGGGGAACTGCACGAAGGTACGGCTGATGGCGTCGGTCGCGTTCCAGACGCTGAGGTTCAGGCTGGTGTCGTACTTGAAGCCGAAGGCGTGCTTGAAGTTGATGCCGGCCGAGGCGTCGTACTGCGTGCGCGCCGTCGTCCACATGTAGGCGCCGGGCGTGGACAGGCCCACGCTGGCGTTCACGATGTGCTCCGACTGATGCTGACGCGACACGCGGAAGCTGTAGCCGTTGCGCTCGTAGTACAGCGTCAGGTTGTTGGTGCGCGGCGGCACGCCGGCCACCGGCAGCGCATTGGGCAGCTCGTCGGTCTGCTTGGTGTAGGTGTAGTTGGCGGTGAGGCCGAACCCCTTGACCGGCAGGAAGTCCAGCGGCTGCTGCCAGGTGAGCTCGGCGCCGCGCACCTTCAGCTTGGTGCTGATGTTGTAGGGCTCGGTGATCTCCACCCGGTGCTGATCGCGACCGCCGCTGGCCGTGACGGACTGCAGCTGCGCGTCGGTCAGACCGATGGTGCCGTACAGCGCATCCAGCTGGGCCAGCGTGTAGCCAACGATGCGGTTGCCCGGGCGGCCGATCAGGTCCTTGCCGAACGCGCTGAGCGCCACGTAGGCCTCGCGACTCATGTAGTACTCCAACGCCAGGTCAAAGTTGTTGGCCTTGAACGGCGTCAGGTTCGGATTGGTCACATTGCCCTGGCGAGCACCCTGGTCGCCGATGGTCAGGCGCGTCTGGCGCAGGTCGGCCGGGTTGGCGCGCGTCATCGACTTGGAGAACGAAGCCCGCGCGATCAGGTTGGGCATCAGGTTGTAGGCCAGCGAGGCCGACGGCATCAGGTTGGTGTAGGTCGTGGACTCGTAATTCCAGAGCGACAGGTCGTCGTAGCGGGCGCCGTTGAGGTTGCCGAGGGCGGCGTTGCGCGGGTCCGCCTGGGTGATGACTTCACCGATGGTCTGCTGCGTTTCCGCAAAGCGCAGGCCGGCGTTGTAGCGCAGCGTGCGACCAAACGGCTTCAGGATGCCGGTGACCTCGGCATAGGCGCCGTAGACCTCTTCGCGGATGTAGCCACCGCTGCCGTTGCCGAAGCCGCGGTAGATGTTGTCGCGGAAGTACTGGTAGTCGGTGTCCTTGGCGAACTTGTCCCAGTTGACCGTGATGAAGCCCTGGCTGGACGCCATCGCGTACTCGGGCACGCGCGAGTTCGGGATGACCGAGCCCAGGTAGGCCAGCGGCGTCGTGACGCCCGCCGACACGCCCTGGCCGAAGCCCGGATAGGCGGTGGCCGGCAGCGCGCCCGTGGTCGTGCGGCCATCGCAGCCGGGCGACTGCAGCTGGGTGTTGGGCTGGAAGAAGCGGTAGTTCATGTTGCCGCCGCAGGTCACGTTCATCCACGCATCGGCCACCGAGAAGCTGCGGTAGCGGCGCTCGATGTCGTCGTAGGCCACACCAGCCTTGATGTTGAACGTCTCGTCACCCCACTTGACGTTGCCACGGAAGCCGTTGGTGGTGTTGCGACGGTCGTACAGGTCCATGCGCAGGCCCGACAGGCCCTGACCGGCCTGATACCAGCCGAAGTTGGCCGGGTTGTTGATGTCCAGGTTGCTGGAGTAGCGCGGCAGTTCGCCCGGACGCGAGTTGTCGTAGGTGATGACGGAGTTGGGTGAGCGCGTGGCGAGCAGCACCGTGGGCATGTCACGGTAGAAGTCGCTGTAGGTCATGTTGAAGTGCGCGTCGATGGTCCAGTCATCGTTGGGGCGCAGTTCGAAGCCTGGGTTGAAGCTCCAGAACTTGGTTTTCTCCTCCATGGGCCGGAACTCCAGCGACCAGAAGGTGTTGGCGAAGGTGGCCTTGTTCAGCACGCAGCCGTTGGTGCAGTCGCTGCGGTCGAACTCCATGCCGATGGGGATGGGCGTGTTGGCGCGCGTACCGGCGTTCATGGCGTTGTAGACCATCTTGTTGGACTTCTCGGCGCCGATCATGTCCAGGTAGATGTCCCACTTCTCGTTGGGGCGCCACTGCAGGCTGACGATGCCGCTGGCGCGCTCGCGCTCGCCTTCGTAGCTCAGGTGACGGCCAAGTCGGCCCATCAGCGCGTTGTCGATCTGCTTGATGTTGGCACCCGGGTTCAGCGCCAGCAGCATGTCGCGGTTGATCTGCGCGCCGGGCGTGCCGAGGATGGTGCGGGCGTAGGCCGGCAGCGCGTCGAGCGCCAGGCCGGACGGCACCGTGTCCGGCGTGGATTGCGAGCCGCCGCCGGTGTTGTTGGGGCTGTCGCTGGCCAGCGCCTGGAAGGACTTCAGCTGGAAGTTGCGCATGTCCACCGTCTGGAAGCCGGTGGTCTTGTAGTTGGTGTTGCCCCAGGCCGCACCGACCAGCACGCCGAAGTCGCCCAGCGTGTTGTTGCGCCAGGTATTGCTGACCAGCGCCGAGCCGGTGTCGCTCCACTTGCCGACCTGGTCGCGGTAGTTGCCACTGAGCGTGAAGGCCGAGCGGAAACCCTGCTTGTCGAACGGGCGCACGCTGCGCATGTCGACGGTGCCGGCGATGCCGCCCTCCAGCACGCTGGCACGCTGGCTCTTGTAGACCGTGGCGCTGCGGAACAGCTCGGACGGCAGGAAGTCCATGTCGACTTCGCGGTTCGCGCTGATCGTGCCGCCCCAGTGGCCGGCCGAGGCAGAGGCGATCGGGGCGCCGTTCAGCAGCACGCGCGTGAAGTTGGCGCCCATGCCGCGGATGGAGATGTTCAGGCCTTCGCCGTCGATGGTGGCGCGGTTGACGCGAACGCCGGGCACGCGCGACAGTGAGTCGGCGATGCTGGAGTCGGGGAACTTGCCGATGTCCTCGGCGAACACGGTCTCGCTCAGGCCGATGTCGTCGCGCTTTTCACGGGCAGCGTTCGCCAGCGAACTGCGGTAGCCGGTCACGGTCACCGTGTCCAGCGTGTTGCCCTTGGCGGCCGCCGCCGAGGCGGCGCTCGCGGGAGGCGTCGCGCCCTGCGCGTAGGCGCCGGCGATCATGCTGGCCAGCATCGTGGTTGCGAACACATCACGTGCCACGGCCATGCGGCGCTGCCCTGCGCCCTTCGAATAAGCGTTCAATCTCGTCTCCTGTTATTGGCCCCGTGCGGGCCCGGTGCTGATGGCGAACCGCAAGTACGGTTGCCGATTTCTACTGGTAGGTTAACCAAATGATTGGTAACGCAATCATTTCAGTCTAGTCTGCTACCGCTATCACTGACCTATCGTTTTCCCGATTCGGGAGCGAGTGTTGCGCGGGCACCAAGCCCGCCGCGACTGCTCAGGGGCCCAGTGCCTCGAACTCCACCCAGCCGAAGTCCGCCGTCGCCGCCCGGTCCGACGTGCTGTGGGCGTACATGCCCATATAGACACCGGTGAAGCCCGTGGACGTCTCGGTGGACAGCTCATGCGTGGGGATGCTGCACAAGACCTGCCACTTCCCGCCCTTGTCTGCGGCGCGCCAGGCCAGCGCGTAGCGGCGTGGATCGGCCAGCACCTGCAGCTGCAGGGCCGCAGCCGGCACGGGCGCCGAAGCCAGCACGCGGGCCTTGCCACCCAACTGCTGCAGGCACTCCACGCGGCGCTCGTCACCTCCGGTGACCCGCAGCAGCGCATGGTGCGATTCGTTCATGCGCAGGGCCAGTCCGGCCGCATCGCCACTGGCAGCGGGCTTGAAGTCCAGCTGCGTCGCGATGCGCTGGTTCAACCGCTCCTGGCGCCGGCTGATGAAGGTTGGCGTGCCGATCTCGTCCAGCCCCGTGCGGGAACCGGTCAGCCGCAACTGGCCCGGACGCGCACTCAGCGACCACAGCCCCTCGGCATAGGTGCGCAGGAAGGTCCAGTGCAACGGCAGCCGCTTGTCCGCGGCAAAGGTTTCCCGCACCGGCGCTGCGGGCCAGGGCGCCCAGGCCGGCAGGCCGGTGGTGGGCTGCGGCTGCACGAGGGCGCCGTCCTGGCCGAAGTCGGGCCAGTCGTCGTCGCGCCAGCGCACCGGCGCCAGCAGCGTCTCGCGGCCGATGTGGTGGTGGCGGCCGCCGGCAGCCTGCTGCGGGCGGATGGCCAGCAGCGTCGCCCACCAGTCGCCCTTGGGCGTCATGACCAGGTCCGCATGGCCCAGCGCCTGGAAGGGGCTGTCGGGCAGGTTGCGGTGGGTCAGCACCGGGTTGTTCGGATGCGGCTCGAACGGCCCCCAGGGCGAGCGGGAGCGGGCCATCGTGATGCGGTGGTCGTAGGACGTGCCGCCCTCGGCAATCATCACGTAGTACCAGCCATTGCGCTTGTACAGGTGCGGGCCTTCAGGCCAGATGCCGCCCATGCCGCTCCAGATCAGCCGCGGCTTCTCCAGCAGCTTGCCGGCCTTGAGGTCCACCCGCGCCTGGTAGACGCCGCCGTTGCGGCCGCCCCCGTGGCGCGTGTAGTAGACGGTGCCGTCGTCGTCAAAGAAGAACGACGGGTCCATGCCGAACTCCGACTCGGGCAGCCGCACGGGGTCGGACCATTCGCCGGCCGGATCGGTGGCGGTCAGGTAGAAGTTGCCGATGCCGCCCACGTCGGTGGTCACGATGTAGAAACGCCCCGGCTCGCAGCGGATGGTGGGCGCGAAGATGGACTGCGAGCTCTTGCGGCCGACAAAGTTCAGCTGGCCGGGTCGCGACAGCGCGTTGCCGATCAGGCGCCAGTGCACCAGGTCCTTGCTGTGATAGACCGGCAGTCCCGGCAGGTACTCGAAGGTGCTGGTGACCAGGTAGTAGTCGTCGCCGGATCGGCACACGCTGGGGTCGGAGGCGAAGCCGCTGACGACGGGGTTGTCGAAGCTGGCCGGCATGCCGGGCGCCGGCGCGGCTTGCGCGCAGGCGCTCCCGGCAGCAACGAAAAGGGACAGCGCCAGGGCGACGCTACTCCAGGGCTTCATGTTCACGGTGTCTCCAAATGACTGATAGTTCTACCAAATCAATGGTAGCGGTATCAGTGGTCATCAAAAGATTGGGGTGAACCCTGGTTTTCAGTCCCTGCGGCGAAACAGGCACCTTGTCACCCAACCCCGCTGCCGGCCCGCTCGCTGGCGCTGGTCGAGCAGGCAGCCCAGGCAGCCACTACGATGCCGGCCCAGCACAAAGGGTTACGAACGATGTCGTGGATGGGAACTGCCGTAGGTGGCGCGTGGGCGTGAAACTGCTCGTGGGTCTGGTCTGGCTGCTGAGCTGGCTGCCTTTTCGCGCCATCACGGCGCTGGGCTGGATGGTCGGCAGCCTGATCGCGGCCGTGCCGTCGTCGCGCCGGCACATCGGTGAAGTGAACCTGAAGCTGGTGCTGCCGGACTGGACGCCCGCCGCGCGCCGCGCGCTGCTGCGCCGGCACTTCGTGGCCATGGTGCAGATGCTGCTCGAGTACGGCTACTGCTGGTTCGCGTCGCCCGAGCGGCTCAAGCGGCTGATGTGCATCGAAGGCCTGGAGCATCTGCGCGCGCTGGACGGCCGCAACGTCATCCTGATGATGCCGCACTTCACCGGGCTGGACCTGGCGGGCCTGCGCATCTCGCTGGAGACGCCGGTGGTCAGCATCTACTCGGTGCAGAAGGATCCGTGGCTGGACGCCTTCTTCCGCGCCAAGCGGCTGCGCTTCGGCACCGGCATCATCTTCGCCCGCCAGCAGGGCACGCGGCCCACACTGCGGGCGCTGAAGGACGGCTATCGCCTCTACTACCTGCCCGACCAGGACTTCGGCGCCCGCGACTCCGTCTTCGTGCCCTTCTTCGGCGTGCCGGCCGCCACCATCGGCGGCCTGTCGCGCATGGCCGCGGTGACGAAGGCGGCCGTGCTGCCCTGCTACCCGCGCCGCGAGGCCGATGGCTACACGCTCGTCATCGAGCCGGCGCTGGCCGATTTTCCGACCGACGACATCGTCACCGACGCGACGCGCATGAATGCCGTCATCGAAGCCCAGGCGCGCCGACAATTGCACCAGTACTTCTGGCTCCACAAGCGCTTCAAGTCGCGCCCGCCCGGCGAGGCCGACTTCTATGCCAAATGACTGACATCCCCTACTTCAAGATCGCCATCGTCGCGATCTTCATCGCCAGCACCGTCTACGTGCACTTCCGCGGCAAGGTGCGGCTGCGCTTCTTCCGCCAGCTGATGGACCACTCCACCTTCATGGCGCCCATCAACTGCCTGATGTACCTGTTCAGCCGGCTGCCGGCCAGGCCCTACCTGCCGGTG
>CBFGPX010000049.1:0-20743 GCA_965650725.1 uncultured Comamonadaceae bacterium
CTGCCCATCTCCACGACGCGCACCAGCGTCTGCATGGCCTGCAAGCGATCCATCCGGGGTCTCCATTCCTGATTGGAATGGATGTTAGGCGTGGGCGCCGGCTTCCGGCTTGAACAGCACTGAATGACAGTCGCGCCGTCTTGTCTTTCTCTCTCGGAGCTTTTTCATGACCCCATCCATCGTCCTCATCACCGGCGCCCTCACCGGCATCGGCCGCGCCACCGCCCTCGCCTTCGCCAGGGAGGGGGCCACCGTCGTCGTCAGCGGTCGCCGCGACACCGAAGGCCAGGCGCTGGCCACCGAACTGCAAGGCCTGGGCGTGCACGCCGCCTACATGCGCGCCGACGTGCGCCACGAGGCCGAGGTGCGCTCCCTCGTCGAGCAGACCGTCGAGCGCTTCGGCCGGCTGGACGTGGCCGTCAACAACGCCGGCACCGAAGGCCAGCCCGGCCCGCTGACCGAGCAGGGCGCCGACAACTACGACGCCATCTTCGACACCAATGTGCGCGGCATGCTGTTCTCGCTGAAGCACCAGATGCGCGTGATGCTGGCGCAGGGCAGCGGCGCCATCGTCAACCTGTCGTCGGTGGCCGGGCTGGTCGGCTTTGCCGGCGGCGCGGTCTATGCGGCCAGCAAGCACGCGGTGGAAGGCCTGACCAAGAGCGCCGCGCTGGAGGGTGCTGCGGGCGGCGTGCGCGTCAACGCCGTGGCGCCCGGCCCCATCGAGACCGACATGCTGAACCGCTTCCTGGGCAAGGACAGCGACCTCAAGAAGGCCGTCATCGCCGGCCTGCCAGCGCGCCGCGCCGGCACGGTGGACGAGATCGCGCAGACCATCGTCTTCCTGGCGAGCGACAAGGCGCGCTACCTGACGGGGCAGTCGCTGGCGGTGGACGGCGGCTACACCACGCAGTGACTGGCACGTCCGGCGCCACCGCCTGCTGGCTCGGTTAGCGTTCACCCAGGACTTTCGCCATCCGGCCTGGCCCGACCTAGCATGCCCGCACCGCCGCAACTGGGCGGCGACGGAGTACGGGTCAATGAATGCAAGGATGTCCGCGCAGTGGAGCGCGGCCGGCGCGCTGCTGGCGCTGCTGATGGCCTGCGGTGGCGGCGGTGGTGGCGGCGGCCCCCCGGGCGGCGAGCCGCCGGCACCGCTGCAGCTGGCGACGCCGGGCATCGCCGTCATGAAGCTGCGCAGCCAGGGTGCGGCCTGGGTGGCACTGGCCGAGGTGGCACGCCGTCCCGAGATCCCCACCATGCCCGACCGGCGCCTGCTGGTCTCGCAGCCCGACGGTCGCAGCCGCGGCACCGACTACCAGCCGCCGGAGGGCTGGTCGCTGCTGGACTTCGCGCTGCATCCCTCCGGCGAGATCAGCGTGCTGCTGGGCACCGGCCGGGCCTTGCGCCTGCTGCGCCTGTCGGCCGCCGGCCAGTTGCAGCGCGAGCAGGAGTTCACCGACCCGCTGGTCGCCACCGATCCCTTCGTCGGCGATGCCGGCTCGGCGCCCGACCACCTCTCGCTGGTGCCCGCCAACACCCGCGACGCGGCGCGCCTGGCGGCGCTGGGCGAGGACGTCGCGCTGGCGTTCCGCTCCGGGCGCCAGGCCGTGCTGCTGCACCGCCTGGGCTACACGGCGGCGGGCGGCTTCGCCAAGCAGTGGCGCAGCCTGGTCGAGCCGGGCGTGGTCATCGAGCCGCGCTTCCTCATGTCGGGCAGCTTCGACCCCTTCAAGGCGCTGGACCAGCAATGGCGGCTGGCGCTGGACGCCGACGCCCAGGGCCGCATCGCCGTCGCCGTCAGCGTGGACGACACCGAGCTGATCCCCGGCCACCGGCAGCACTTCGGCGAGCCGCTGGATACCGGCATCACCCACGGCGCGCTGCTGAGCCAGTTCAGCGCCACCGGCCAGCGGCTGGGCAGCGCCGTGATTCCCACGCCGCAGCGCAGCGAGCTGCATGCGCTGCGCTGGGTCGGCACCCAGGTGGCCGTGGCCGGCCGGGTGCGCCTGCAGCAGACGGCGGACGGCTGGGACGCCTTCCTGGCGCTGGTGCCGGCCGGCGCCACAGCACCCACCAGCCCCAGGCTGCTGGACCTGGACGCGGGTGACGTGATCTTCGACATCGCCCGGCACCCCGACGGCCGGTTGCTGGTGGCCGGCAGCACCGGCTACACGCAGAACCCGACCGGCCTCAGCGTCTCGGAGGAGGCCAAGCCGCTGCTGGCGCTGCTGTCGGCGGACGGCCAGCTCCAGCAGCGGCTGACCCTGACGCCGGGGCTGCGGCACAACCAGCTGCGCTCGCTCGCGCTGCGCGCGGACGGCAGCTGGCTGATGGGCGGCATGGAGAACGGCCCCGGCACCCATTCGGCCGACGGCAACCCGGCCGCGCTGACCGCGGACGGCTATCTGCGCGAGCAGCGCTTCTGAGGCGCCGCTAGCCCTTGTGCCCCGCGCCGAGATAGGTCTCGATGACGCGGGGATCGGCCGCCAACTGGTCCGCCGGCCCGCTGAGCCCGAACTCGCCGGTCTCCAGCACATGCCCGTGGTCCGCCACGCGCAGCGCGGCGCGGGCGTTCTGCTCCACCAGCAGGATGCTGACGCCACTGCTGCGCAGGTCGTCCACGATGGCGAAGATCTCGCGCACGATCAGCGGGGCCAGGCCCAGGCTGGGCTCGTCCAGCATCAGCAGCTTGGGGCTTCCCATCAGCGCGCGGCCCAGCGCCAGCATCTGGCGTTCGCCACCGGACAGCGTGCCGGCCGCCTGGGCGCGGCGCTCCTTCAGGCGCGGAAAGCGCGTGTAGACGCTCTCCAGCCCGTCGCGCCAGCGCTTGTCGCCCAGCTTCCTGGGGCGCCAGCCGCCCAGCAGCAGGTTGTCCTCGACCGTCATCGTGCCGAACAACTCACGCTTCTCGGGCACCAGCGCGAGTCCTGCGAGCACGCGCTCTTCCAGCGTCAGCGGCGCGATGTCCTGACCAGCAAACCGCAGCGCCGCGCTGCGCGACGGGATCAGGCCCATCAACGCACCCAGCAGCGTGGACTTGCCCGCGCCGTTGGGCCCGATGACGGTGACGACGCTCTTCTCGGCCGCCGTGAAGCTCAAGCCGTGCAGCACCTCGGCGCGGCCGTAGCCGGCGTGCAGGTCGGTCACTTCCAGCAGTGCGCTCATTCGTCCGCTCCCAGGTAGGCGGCGCGCACGGCCGGGCTGGCCTGCACCTCGGCCGGCGTGCCTTCCATCAGCCAGCGGCCGAACTCCATGACGACGATGCGGTCGGTCAGCTTCATGACGAAGTCCATGTCGTGCTCCACCAGCAGCAGCGACAGGCCCTCGGCCTTGAGCTGCTTCAGCACATCGGCGAGCGCTTCCTTTTCCTTGTGGCGCAGGCCGGCGGCGGGTTCGTCCAGCAGCAGCAGCGACGGGTCGCTGGCCAGCGCGCGGGCGATCTCCACCAGCCGCTGCGGCCCCAGCGCGAGGTTGCCCGCCAGCTCGTGCGCCTGCTCGGCCAGGCCGATGCGGCGCAACTGGCGCATGGCCTCGGCGCGCGCCTGCGCCTCTTCGGCGCGGTCCAGGCCCAGCATGGCGGCCAGCGTGCCGCTCTTGGTGCGCAGGTAGCAGCCCAGCGCGACGTTCTCCAGCACCGTCATGTCGGGCACCAGCTTCACGTGCTGGAAGGTGCGGGAGAGGCCTGCGCGCGCGATGTCGCGGCTCTGGCGGCCATCCACGCGCTGCCCCAGCAGTTCCACCTCGCCTGCCGTCAGCGGCAGCACGCCGGAAACGAGATTGAAGGTGGTGCTCTTGCCCGCGCCGTTGGGGCCGATCAGGCCCACGATGTCGCCCGCGCGGATCCTGAAGCTGATGTCGTTGACGGCCACCAGCCCACCGAACTGCTTGCGGATCTGGCGCACGTCCAGCAGCGGCGCGCCGCGCTGCGGGTGGCTGCGTGCGCTCAGCGCCGGCGCGCCTTCGTCCACCGGCCTGGCGGCGCGCGCCGGCAGCCAGCGCGCGATCAAGGGCCACAGCCCGTCCGGCGCAAAGCGCAGCACCAGCACCAGCACGATGCCGAACACGATGATCTCGTAGTTGCCCGAGCCGCCGAACAGCATCGGCAGCCAGACCTTCAGCTGGTCTTCCGCCAGCTTCACCAGCGCCGCGCCGGTGAACGCGCCGCCCACGGTGCCGATGCCGCCCACCACGGCCATGAACAGGTACTCGATGCCGAACTTGATGCCGAAAGGCGATGGGTTCACGCTGCGCTGCATGTGCGCGTACAGCCAGCCCGACACCGCCGCCAGCAGCGCCGCGATGACGAACATCGTCAGCTTGTAGCGGAAGGTGCTGGCGCCCATCGCCTCGGGCATGGTGGCGCCGCCGCCGCGGTTGGTGTTCAGCGCCCGCATGATGCGCCCCGGCCGCGAGTCCAGCAGCCGAGTGACGCCCACCGCCGCCAGCAGCGCGGCGCCCCAGATCAGCCAGTAGATGCGGCGCTCGCTCTGGAAGCTGAACTCGCCCAGTTGAACAGCCGGCAGGCCCAACAGCCCGTCGTACTTGCCCAGCGGCTCCAGGTTGCCTATCAGGTAGTACAGCGCCAGGCACCAGCAGATGGTGGCGAGCGGCAGGTAGTGGCCCGACATGCGCAGCGTCAGCACGCCGATCAGCAGCGCCAGCACCAGCGTGGCGCCCAGCCCCGCCACCAGCCCCAGCCACGGCGACAGGCCCAGCACGACCGACAGGTAGCCGGTGGCATAGGCGCCCACGCCGGCGAACGCGGCCTGGCCGAAGGACGTGAGCCCGCCCACGCCGGTCAGCAGCACCAGGCCCAGCACCACCAGCGAGAACAGCCCGATGTAGTTCAGCTGCGTGATCCAGAAATCCGGCACCGGCACCAACGGCAGCAGCAGGACCACGACGGCGGCGACAGCCGCAAGATGGGAACGCTTCATCGTCTTCAATGTTCTTCGTGGTGCGGGTCCACGAAGGACCGCCACAGCAGGATGGGCAGGATCACCGTGAACACGATGACCTCCTTGAACGCGCTGGCCCAGAAGGAGCCGAAGCTCTCGATCAGGCCCACGCCGATGGCGCCGGCCAGTGCCATCGGGAAGCTGGCCAGCCCCCCGAACACCGCGGCGACGAAGCCCTTCAGGCCGATCAGGAAGCCGGTGTCGTAATAGATGGTGGTGGACGGCGAGATCAGCAGCCCCGACAGCGCGCCGATGAAGGCCGCCATCGTGAAGCTCAAGGACCCGGCCGCGTCGCCCGAGATGCCCATCAGCCGCGCGCCGGTGCGGTTCACCGACGTGGCGCGCAGCGCCTTGCCCGTCAGCGTGCGCTCGAAGAACAGGAACAGCGCGGCGATCAGCGCGATGGAGGCGCCGAAGATGATCAGCGTCTGCCCCGTGAAGCTCAGCGGCCCGGCATCGAAGCGGGCGTCCCAGAAGGCCGGCGTGCGCCAGCCCTCGGCGCCGAAGAACACCAGGCCGACTCCGGTCAGCGCGAAGTGCACGCCGACGGAGACGATGAGCAGGGTCAGCACGCTGGCGCCCGACAGCGCGCGGTAGGCCACGCGGTACAGCAGCGGGCCCATGGCCGTGACGAGGGCCAGCGTCACCAGCACCTGCACCAGCAGCGGCGGCTGCTGCGGCGCCAGCCAACGCGTGACCCAGGCGATCAGCAGCGGCACGATGACCGCACCGAACTGCCGCCGCGCGAAGCGTGCGAACGCCCAGCGCTCGCGGATGGCCTGCACCGTGTCCAGCACCGACCCGGCCACCGCCAGCATCACCAGCAGCCACACCGTGCCCGGCACCTTGCCCAGTTGCAGCGCCGCCAGCGTCAGCGCGCCGAAGGCGACGAACTCGCCCTGCGGGATGAAGACGATGCGGGTGACCGAGAACACCAGCACCAGGGCCAGCGCGACGAGGGCGTAGATGGCCCCGTTGGTCAGGCCATCGAGGCCCAGGATGGCGGCAATCGTGAGGTCCATGGCGGCTCAGCAACGAATGAGAGCCCATGGTATCGGCGAATCTCCGACCGAACGGTCGGGGTATCGCCCAGTACAAAAAGGCGCCCCGCGAAGGGGCGCCCCGTCGATCAGGCGTCGCGGGTCAGCTGCTGACCACCAACTGGTTGTTGACGTGCTTCACGCCGCCCACGGCGGATGCCAGCATCGTGGCGCGCTCGCGCGACTGGGCGTCGGGTGCCTTGCCGGTCAGCGTCACCATGCCTTCGCGGGTGTCGACATTGATCTGCGTGGCCTTCAGCTTGTCGTCCGCCACCAGCGCGGCGTTGACCTTGGCGGTGATGCCCAGGTCGGTGGTGGCCTGCGAGGCCTGTTCCGCCGCGCGGGCGGCCGAGGCCTCGGCGCTGGCGACCGCCTCCCTGGCGTCCTGGCGGGTCTCGTCGGCGGCGCGCTTGGTTTCGGCGATGGCGCCGTCCAGACGCTGGCCGGCCGTCAAGTCGTCTTCCTGCTTGCTGCAGGCGGTCAGCGCGGCGGCCAGTGCCACGGCGGACAACAGGGACAGGCCTCGGGGGGTGGTGGACAGGGGTTTCATCGGGCTTCCTTCCTTTCGGGATCGGGCCGGTTGGGCCGGTGGCTCCACTGTGGCCGAGCGCGCTCGACTGCCGTTTCAGCCGGGGTGCCGATCGCCTGTCGGACCCGGCCGACAGGCACGCGCCGCAGCGGCCGGCGCGATCAGCGACGCTTGTGCGGTTGTTCGTGTACCGCATCCAGGAACTCGGCCAGCGTCTCGCGGCACGGTCCCCCGGGGCACAGGAACAGGCCTTCGGCCTCGGCCGGCACGTCGGGCGGGAAGCCCAGCGCGCCCAGCGTGTTGACCCCATCACCGCACAAGGCCAGCGAGCGGCCGCAGCGCCAGGCCATCCTCAGCAGCGCCTGCAGGCGCGCACAGCCGGTGGGTGCGGCCCACACGTCGGAGTTCAGCACCACCAGGCCGTCGGCCCAGTCGGCGGCGGGCGGAGGCTCGCCGAAATCGTCGTCCAGCCGCCAGTGCATCAGGCTGACCTCGCCGGAGCACAAGACCTGCAGGTCGTCGGCATGGCGCAGCATGGCCTCGGCCGTGCCGATGACGCACACCAGCACATCGGCCGCCCGCGTCGCCCGTGGCTGGGCTCGGGTCGTGCAATCGGCTTCGGACATGGCGCTACTCCGGCGGCTTGCTCATGCCGCACTGTGGTCCCCCGGCAAGGGGGCGGCCGTGGGCGTGCGACGCAGCGCCACGTAGGACGGGACGCCGCGATCAGCCGAAGCTCACCGTCACCAGCAGCCCGCGGCCGTCCGGTCCGGCGTCCAGCCGGATGGCCGCGCCGTTGCGCGCCGCGGCGCGCACGGCCTCCGTTGCAGCGGCTGCCGCGCGCACGCGGCCCGGCCAGTCGGCCACGTCGGCCGGGTGCATCAGCAGTTCGCGCGCGTGCGCCGAGTTCTCCCTGAGTCTGCCGCCGCACCGACGCTGCTGGCGATGCGGATGCTGCAACTGCTGGCGGCCGAGCTGGCGCAGTGACCCCGGCGGCGGAGGTCAGCCACGGCCGACGCCCCGCCGCTGGGCCTCCTCGCGCAGGCAGGTCAGCATCAGCTCGGCGCCCGGCGACAGCTGGTGGCCGCGGCGCGTGACGATGCCGTAGGCGTCCATGCGCAGGCCCAGGTCGATGTCCAGCACCGTCAGCTGGCCGGTCTCCAGGTAACCCTTGACCAGCTCCTCGGGCAGCGCGACCACCATGTCGGACTGCGCCAGCAGCCGCGTGATGACCGGCAGCGACAGCGTCTCGACGGCCTGCTGCGGCTGGTCCAGCCCGGCGGTGAGGAACAGCGATGTCAGGCGGTCGCGCAGGATGCTGCCGCCGGGCGGCAGGATCCAGGCCTGGTGGGACAGCTCCTGCAGGCGCAGGTCGCTGCGGCCGGCCAGCGGATGGCCGGCGCGCACGATGAGGCTGTGCGGCTCGTCGGTCAGCGGCTCGAAGCTCAGCTGCGCGGCGGACTCGCTGTCCAGCACGCGGCCGATGACGAGGTCCAGCTCACCGCTCTGCAATTGATGGGTCAGCAGCTTGCTGGTGTCCACGGTGATGGCCACGTGCACGCGCGGCTGGCGCGCCTTCAGGGTGATGACGGCGCCGGGCAGCAGCGTGACGGACGGCGTCAGCACCGAGCCGACCGACACGCGGCCGGACAGGCCCGACAGCAGCTCCATGACCTCCTGGTGTCCGGCATCCAGCTCGGCCAGCGCGGCGCCGGCGCGGCGGATCATGACCTCGCCATACCAGGTCGGCGCCACGCCGCGCGGCAGGCGCTCGAACAGCTTCACGCCCAGCGCATGCTCCAGGTCGGCCAGCAGCTTGGAGGCGGCCGGCTGCGTCAGGTTGGCGGCCTGCGCTGCATGCAGGATCGAACCGTGCCGCCCCAGCTCCACCAGCAGCACCAACTGGCGGGTCTTCAGGTGGGAGCGGACGAAGCGGTCCGAACGGGGGTCGGTCATTCGTGATAGAGCTGCGAGCGGCCGCCATCGATGAGGATGTCGGCCGCGTTGATGAAACGCGCCTCGTCGCTGGCGAGGAACAGCGCGGTGTAGGCCACCTCGATGGGCTCGCCGATGCGCTTCGGTGGCAACAGGTCCACCTGGCGCTGCGCGTCCTCGGGGGGCAGGCTCTCCAGCCATTCGACCACGCGCTCGGACAGGATGAGCCCGGGCGAGATCGAGTTGACGCGCACGTTGCGGGCCGCGTACTGGATGGCCAGCGCCTTGGTCATGCCGATCAGCGCATGCTTGGCCACTGGATAGGGGAAGGAATCCGGGATGACGCGGTGGCCATGCACCGACGCGATGTTGACGATGCTGCCGCCACCCGCCGCCAGCATGCCGGGCAGCACGGCGCGGCAGCAGTGCATGGCGCCCTCCAGGTCCACGGCGAAGCAGCGCTGCCACTGTGCCGCGGTCATGGCCAGCGGCTCGCTGAACACGTTCATGCCGGCGTTGTTGACCAGCACGTTGATGGGGCCGAAACGTTCGGCCCCACGGGCGGCCATGGCGTTCACCGCGGCCTCGTCGGCGATGTCGGCGGCGGCAAACATCGCGTTGGCCTCGCCCAGTTCGGCCAGCAGCGCCTCGCTCTGCGGCGTCGCCTGCAGGTCGTTGACGATGAGCTTGGCGCCCTCGGCGACGAACAGCCGGGCCACGGCCTTGCCAATGCCCTGCGTCGCGCCGGTCACCAGCGCGACCTTGCCTTGCAGTCTCGATCCGGTCGTCATTGCGTGTAGCGCTTCCAGATGTCCAGCACCGGCAGCGCCTTGCCCTGGAAGTCGAACAGCGTGGTGTTGGAGACGACGTTGGGGCCGGGCTGGCCCGTGCCTTCGCGCAGCGCCCAGCCGACCCGGGGGTTGGCGATCATGATGGGGTCCCAGTACAGCAGGCCCAGCACGCGCGGGTGCGCCTGGCAGGCGGCCAGCAGCTCGGCCATGAAGTCGCGCTGGCCCTCGGGGCTGCTCATGCTCGCCGGGTAGGGGCCGTTGTGCTCCAACTGGCCCGGCCAGCCGTCGGGCTTGGTGGGCGCGAAGTTGAAGCCGGCTTCCATGACCAGGATGTCGCTGTCGTAGCGCCGCGAGATGGTGTCGCAGAAGCTCATCAACTGGCCCACGTTCTTCTTCGTCCAGAACGGGTAGTAGGACGGGCCGATGACGTCCCACCTCACGCCCTGCTTGCGGGCGTTGTCGAACCAATCGATGTACTTGGCCTCGTTGCCGCCGTCGTCCAGGTGCAGCACGACGCGCGAGCTGGGGCTGACGGCCTTGACCGCGGCGTAGCCCACCTTCAGCAGCGCGCCCAGCAGGGGCCAGACCTGGGTGCTGCCATAGGGATACATCATCCCGTGCTCGATCTCGTTGCCCAGCGACACGAATTCGGGCGCCGTGCCCTGGTCCACCAGCGCCTGCATGACCTCACGCGTGCGCTGCTCGACCAGCACCGCCAGGCGCTTGAAGCGGGCCGTGTTGTCGGGCAGTTTGGCCAGTTCGCGACGCCAGGCGGTGGGCGGGTCCTGGGTCTTGGAGTTGGTCCAGAAGTCGCTGTAGTGGAAGCTGAACTGGATCTGCATGCCCGCGGCCTTGGCGCGGCGCGCCAGAAGCAGCACGTCGGGCAGGTCCATGGAACCCTCGGGCCAGTACCAGCCGTCGTTGCCGGTACCGGGGCCCGTGCGGTCATACAGCCGGATGCGCGCGATGTTGTGGCCGTAGCGCTTCAAGATGGCCAGGCAGTCGCCGGGCTGGCCGTCGCGGTCCTTGTAGACCGCACCGGCCTTCTCCATCCAGGTCAGCGCGGAGATGTCGCCGCCGGCCAGCAGCGGCGTTGCGGCCCGGGCCGGCAGCGTCACTGCCAGCGACGATGCCAGCAGTGTTCTGCGATCAAGCACGGCGCTCGCCCCGGGTCTTCAGTTGGTCCAGCAGCACGGCCGCCAGCAGGATCAACCCGCGAACGAGGTACTGGTAGAACGCGTCGACGTTGAGCAGGTTCATGACGTTCTCGACCGTGCCCATGATGAGCACGCCGATGACGACGCCGAAGATGCGCGCCTTGCCGCCGGCCAGCGACACGCCGCCCAGCACGCAGGCGGAGATGACGTCCAGCTCGAAGCCGGTGGCCGCGTTGGGCTGGCCGCTGGTGATGCGGGCCGACAGGATCAGGCCGGCCAGCGCGGCGACGACGCCCTGCAGCAGGAAGATCCACACGCGCAGCCGCTCCACGCGCACGCCCGCCAGCCGCGCGGCCTCGGGGTTGCCGCCGATGGCCAGCGTGTTGCGGCCGAACACCGTGTGGTTGAGCAGCACGCCGAAGATGACGAAGCACACCACCGTCATCCAGATGGGCAGGGGCAGGCCCAGCACGACGGTGTCGCCGAACGCGAAGAAGCTCTCGTCGGCAATGCCCACCGCCTGGCCCTGCGATGCGATGAAGGCCAGGCCGCGCACCATCAGCATGGTGGCCAGCGTGGCGATCAGCGCGTTGACGCGCAGGTAGGCGATCAGCACGCCGTTGCCGGCGCCGATCAGCGCGCCGGCCAGCAGACCAGCGCCGATGGCGACGGGCACGCTGCCGGTGCTCTCCAGCACCATGGCGCCCAGCACGCCGGCGAAGGCAATCGTCGAACCGACGGACAGGTCGAAGTCACGCGAGGCCAGGCACAGCATCATGGTGCAGGCGACCATGCCGATCTGCGCCACCGACAGCAGCAGGCCGACGATGTTGGCGCCGGAGAAGAAGTTCTCGACGCTGAGGGACAGCACGACGAACAGCAGCAGGTAGCCCAGCGTCATGCTGTGCTCCTTGAGCAGGGCGCGGGACTTGTTGTTCATGGCGGGGCGGGGCGACGTGGGAGTCGTTTGGGTGGTCGTGTTCATGATCAGTGGACGGCGGCAGGGGCCCCGTCGGGTAGGGCCAGCGCGAGCGCGGCGGTCTCGCTGGCGTCGGCGCGGTCGAGTTCGCCGCTGATGCGGCCGTCACGCATGACGATGAGGCGGTCGGCAATGCCCAGCACCTCGGGCAGTTCGCTGGAGATGACGATGACGCAGCAGCCCGAAGCTGCCACGTCGTGGATGATCTTGTAGATCTCGTTCTTGGCACCCACGTCGATGCCGCGGGTGGGCTCGTCGAGGATGAGCACCTTCAGGCCCGGCTCGGCCAGCCAGCGCGCCAGGATGACCTTCTGCTGGTTGCCGCCCGACAGCAGGCGGATCTCCTGCTCGCGGTGGGGCGTCTTGATGCGCAGCTTCTTGATGAAGTCGTCGGCGCGCTGCTGCTCCTGGCCGTGGCGCAGGAACACGCCGCCGGCCAGGCCATGGCGGCGGCAACTGATGTTGATGTTCTCGGCCACCGACGAATGCGCCAGGATGCCCTGCTCCTTGCGGTCCTCGGGGCACAGCACGATGCCGGCGGCAATCGCGTCGGCCGGCGCGCTGGCGCGCACCGGCTGGCCGTCCAGCAGCACCTCGCCGCCGCGGCGCGGGTCCGCGCCGTACAGCAGCCGCATCAGCTCGCTGCGGCCGGCACCCACCAGGCCGAAGAAGCCCAGCACCTCGCCGCCGCGCATCGCGAAGCTCAGCGGCTCGGGCAGGCGGTCGCTGCGCAGGCCACGGGCCTCCAGCCGAACCGGGCCTTGCGGGCGGCTGCGGTAGTCGTAGATGTCCTTCACCTCGCGGCCCACCATGTCGCTGATGAGGCGGTCGCGCGGCACGTCGGCCATCACGTCGTGCGTGACGATCTTGCGGCCGTCGCGGAAGATGGTGCAGGCGTCACACAGCTCGTACAGCTCCTCCAGCCGGTGCGAGATGTAGATCAGCGTGCGGCCTTCCGCGCGCAGGCGCTTGACCAGCTTGAACAGGATCTCGGTCTCGCGGTGCGACAGGCTGCTGGTGGGCTCGTCGAAGGCGATGACCTTGGCGTCCTGCATGACGGCCTTGCAGATCTCCACCATCTGGCGCTGCGCGATGGACAGGTCCGACAGGCGCGCCGCCGGGTCCAGGTCCACGCCGATGGCGGCCAGCTGCTCGGCCACCAGCCGGCGCGCGGCCTTGTGGTCCACGAAGCCCAGCCGCGTGGGCAGCCGACCCAGCAGCACGTTCTCGGCCACGGTCAGCTCGGCCACGTACTGCAGTTCCTGGTGAATGATGGCCACGCCGGCGGCGATGGCATCGCCGGCGGACGTGAAGTGGCGCTCCTGGTCATCGATGAGCAGGCGCCCGCCATCGGGCTTGTACTGGCCGCCCAGGATCTTCAGCAGCGTGCTCTTGCCCGCGCCGTTCTCGCCCAGCAGGCCCATGACCTGGCCCGGCCGCGCTTCAAAGCTCACCCCGTTCAGCGCCTTGACGCCGGGGAAGACCTTGCTGATGTTGTCGAACTGCAAAGACGCCATCACAAACCCATTTGCTTGCGGATCTCGGCCTGGTTGGCGCGGGTCATCAAGATGCCGCTGGTCAGCGTGACGGGCGGGGGTGCCTTGCCCTGCGTGGCCCATTCGAAGACGTGCACGGCGGTCTCGTAGCCATGGCGCTTGGGGCTGATCAGCACGGTGCCGAAGAAGCCGGTCGGCGTGGGCTTGGTGAACTCGTTCAGCGCGGTCTGGCTGCCGCCGATGCCGATGGCCAGCATGGCGTCGGCCTTGATGCCTCGGCCTTCGCCGGCACGCACGGCACCCAGCGCGGCTTCGTCGTTGAGGCCGAAGGCCACCCACTTCTTGAACTTGGCGTTCTTCGTGAACGCGATGTTGGCGGCGTTGAAGGCGCTCTCGGTGTCGGTCTTGGCCTGCGGTGCGTCAACGACGTTGGCGGCCGGCACGCCGCCCGCCTTCAGCGCGTCGGCGGCACCCATGGTGCGGTCGCGGCCGGTGGGCAGCTGGTCATAGGCGACGCGCAGCACGCCGACCTCGTCCAGCTTCCAGCCGCGCGCCTTGATTTCAGCCAGCAGCCCCTGGCCGACCTGCTTGCCGATCTCGTAGCCCGAGATGCCCATGTGCGGGATGTCGGCGATGGGCTTGCCGGCGCCGTCCACGAGCTGGTCGTCCACGGACATGACCTTGAGCTTGTGGCGCTTGGCGGCGCGGTTGATGGCCACGCCCAGCTTCACGTCGGGCGCGCAGATGACGAAGCCGACCGCCTTCTGGGCGGCCAGGTTGTCGATGGCGGCCAGCGTCTTCTCGCCGTTGGGCACGCCGATCTTGACCAGCGTGAAGCCCTTGTCCTTGGCGGCTGCTTCAGCGAACTTCCATTCGTCCTGGAACCAGGGCTCCTCGGCCTGCTTGACGAGGAAGCCGATCTTGACCGGGTCGGCGGCCCTCGCGGCCAGCGGGGCGGCCAGCAGGGCCAGGCTCAGGATGGTGCGTCGTTGCATCGTCATGTCGTCTCCTTCAGTCGTCAAACAGGGTGTCTTCAACCGCCAGCGCCCGAGGCAGGCGCAGGCCGAACAGGCTGCCGGACAGCGGCTGCGCGGCCAGCGCCTCGCGGCTCAGGTCCGTGCGGGCGGTGGTGACCATCAGCTGGTCGCCGCCCTCGCCGCCCAGCGCGGGGCAGCTGGTGTGGGGGGCCGCGGCGAGGTAGCTCGCCATCAGCAGCCCTTGCGGGTCGTAGCGTGCCACACGGCCCGCGCCCCATTGCGCGTTCCATAAACAGCCCTCGGCGTCGATGACCGAGCCGTCGGGCTCGGCATCGTCGGCCACCTGGGCGAACAAGCGCAGGTTGTCGACCTGGGCGCTGTCGGCGTCGTAGTCGCACTGCTGGATGCGCCGGGTCAGCGAATCGCAGAAGTACATCGTGCGACCGTCCAGGCTGAAGCAGATGCTGTTGGCGATGGCCACCGCCGGCAGCGCCAGGCGCCGCAGGCCGTGCTGCAGCGAGTACTGGTAGAAGCTGCCGATGGCGCGCTTCTCCCTGGCCTCGTTCAGCGTGCCGAACACGAAGAAGCCGCGGCGGTCGGTGCGGCCGTCGTTGACGCGGGTGCGCGATTCGGCGGCGTCCACCGGCGCCAGCGTCTGCAACTGCCCCAGTTCCAGGTCATCGCCCAGCGTGGCCAGCGCGATGCGCTTGGCCAGGCCCAGCAGCACCCGGCCGGAGCGGCAGTGCGCGAAGCTGCCCACACGGTCCGGCAGCTTGCAGGACAGCGCCTCGGCCTCGCCGGGACGCCAGGCGTTCAGCGTGGCGCCCTGGATGTCGGTCCACCACCAGCGCCCGTTGCGCCACAGCAGGCCTTCACCCAGCAGGGCGGTCTGCGGCAGGGCCAGTTCGAGCTGCGCCTGGGTCATGGCGCGATGGCAGCGCGTCGGATCGGCAGCAGCCGCACGCCGCGCAGCTCGGCGACCTGGCTCTGGCCTGGCGCGAACGTCGGGCGGTGGGCCGCGTCGATGTAGATGGGCGCATCGGCGCGCAGCGGCAGCACGCTGAGCTTCAACTCGGCGCCCGGCTTCAGCGCGAACTGTTTCAGGCCGATCTGCCAGCGCTGGCCGTTGTAGTACCAGTCATCCAGCATCGTCGTGCCGGCGAACACGCGGCCGATGTCACCGACGATGTCCAGTTCCAGCAGCGCGTCCTCGGTGGCCGGCAACTGCGCGGGCAGCTTCAGCGACCAACTGGCCGCCGCCGCGAAGGCCTCGGGAATGGGCTGAACCGCCGCATTGGCATGACCGCCGATGCGCAGGGGCGGCGCCGTGCGGGCCGCGCGGGTCTGGCGGGCCTGCAGCGCCGGCTCGGCGGCGCTGGCCGCCAGCACGAGGCGCTGCAGCAAGCCGTCCTGGCGCACCTGCAGCCCGGCGGACGCAGGCTTGGGCAGGGCCGGGAAGACAGCCGCCTGCAAGGGCTGCGTGGCCAGGCCGCGCAGCTGCAGCTTGCCGTCGGCCACCCAGGCCTGCTGCGCGCTGAACACCAGGCGGCGCTGGCCGGCGATGTCCAGGATCTGCAGCTGCGCCAGTTGCTCGGGCGACAGCAGCATCACGCTGACCGGCCGGCCGTTGCTGGCGCCGATGCGCTGCAGCTGGGCAGCATCGGGCTTGAAGGTCTTCAGACCCTCGGGCAGCGCGAACTCGGCGTCGACGCCGGGCGTGGCGGCGAACACGTGCACCAGGCCCTGCGCGCCGGCATCCAGCCGTGCCACCGGCTGGGCCGTGGCATGGCGCAGCTTCACGCCGTCCAGGTCCAGGTTGAAGGGCCAGATGAAGTAGGCACCGTTGGGCAGATCCACCGGCTTGCTCGGCAGCGTGACGGTGCCGCCAGGCAGCGCGATCTCGAAGCGCACGCCCACGTGACTGGGCATGGCGTACTGGCGCACATGGTTGTTGAAGAACAGGAAGCCGCTGTCGCCGTTGCTGCGCACGGACCAGCGCGGCGTCTGCAGGTCGCCCGGGTTGGCGGGCGAGCGCTCGGGCTGGCGCACGGTCATCGTGGCGAGCTGGGCGCCGTGGTCGCGCAGGAAGTAGTGATAAGGGCGCAGCCGGGTCAGCACCTCGCGCTGCTGGCCGTCCGGGCCCAGCGGGGCCTGGAAGTCGTAGTTGATGCGCGGCGTGTCGTTGTAGCCGCCGCTGAGCGTGCTTTCCTCCAGGCCCGTGCCGCCCGCGCCGACCGGGTTGCGGCCGCCGTGGAACATGTAGTAGCCCAGCAGGTTCACGCCGGAGCCGATCTGCACCGGCAGCATGGACGCGATGTCGTCCGGCGACACCAGCGTGCGGCGGCGGTACATGGCCGGCAGGCCGGGGCCGTACTCGGCACCGAAGAAGGGCACCTTGTCCTTGTCCGACTCGGCCGTGCCGACGCCGTGGGCCTTGGTCTGCGCGCCCAGGTCGCCGCTGACGCGGGTGTTGAAGCGGAAGGCGTGGGTCTCCTTGGGCGGCAGCTCCTTGGCGCTGCGCGACCAGGGCTCGTCGGGGTAGCCGCCGAACACCGGGGTCACTTCGCCGGACGGATAGACCGCGCCGTCCCAGCCGGTGACGGTGTAGAAGGGCACGTCCATGCCGGCCTTGATGGCCAGGCGCTTGAGCTCGCTGATGTGGGCCTCGCCCTGGCCGGGGCCGCGCAGGTTGTATTCGTTCTCCAGCTGCACGCCGACGACCGGGCCGCCGTCCTTCCACAGCAGGCCCTTGATCTGCTGGCCGATCTCGGCGTAGAGCTTCTCGACATGGCCCAGGTACTCGGGGTCGTTGCCGCGCGTGGGCATGGCGTCCACGACCCAGTCGGGGATGCCGCCGTAGCGCGCCTCGCCGTGGCACCAGGGCCCCAGGCGCACCACCACCTTCAGGCCGGCGGCCTGGGCCTGCTGCACGAAGCGGCGCAGGTCGTGGTTGCCGCGCCAGTTGAAGGCGCCGGGCTGCTCCTGGTGATGGTTCCAGAACACATAGGTCGCGACGATGTCCAGGCCCGAGGCCTTCATCAGCCGCAGCTGCGCGTCCCACTGCGAGGCCGGCGCGCGGGTGAAGTGGTACTCGCCCATGACCGGCAGCCAGGGCTTGCCGTCCTTCAGCAGGTACTGGCTGTTGGCCGCCAGCGTCTGGCCCTGGGGCGAAGTGGCGCTGCCCAGCTTCAGATAGCCGGTCTGCGGCGCGGGCACGGCGGCGCGGGCGTCGAGCTTGAGCAGCGTCTCGGCGCCGGCCGGGCCCAGGGCGGCCAGCAGCAGCGCAGCGCCCAGCGTGAGCTTGCGGTTCATGGCTTGTCTCCTGTCGTTGTTTTGTGAGGTCAGGGTCAGAGCGCGCGCCAGCCCTGCACGAAGGCGCGGGCGCGCTGGCCCACGTCGGCCGCGCTCAGCCCCGGGCTGTACAGCGCCGAGCCCAGGCCGAAGCCGGCCGCGCCGGCCTTCACGTAGGGGGCCATGTTGTCGGGCGTGATGCCGCCCACCGGCAGCAGCCGCAGCTCCTTGGGCAACACGGCGCGCATGGCCTTCACGATGGTGGGCGTGACCAGCTCGGCCGGGAACAGCTTGACCGCGTCGGCGCCGGCATGCACGGCCGCGAAGGCCTCGGTGGGCGTGGCGGCACCCGGCACGCAGAACAGGCCGCGCGCCTTGGCGGCGCGGATGACCTCGACGTCGGCATGCGGCATGACGATGAGCTTGCCGCCCGCGGCCTGCACGTCGGCCACGGCCTGCACGCTCAGCACGGTGCCGGCGCCCACCACCGCATCGGCCGGCATGCGGCGCGCGACGCGGGCGATGGAGTCCAGCGCGTTGGGCGAGTTCAGCGGCACCTCGATGACGCGGAAGCCCTCGGCGTACAGCGCATCGGCGATGCCCTCGACCTCCTCGGGCTTGACGCCGCGCAGGATGGCGACGAGGGGCAGGTGTTGCAGGGCGGCTTCGAGCATGTCAGATCAGTTTCATCGTTTGCGCCAGGGCCCACAGGCCGGCCGGTGCGGTGTTGTCGAGCAGCAGCGGCGCGGGCTGGCCCAGGTGCTGCAGCGCCTGCGCATAGCGGGCACACAGCGCGGGGTCGCCGATCAGCGCGACGCGCTGCGCGGCTTGCTTCAACTCGGCGGCGATCTCGTGGCCGATCAGCAGGCCGGACAGGTAGTCGGGCAGCTGCTCGGCGCTGAGCTGCTTGAACAATCCCAGCGTGCGCACGGCGAACAGCTGGTGACTCAGCGAGCCGCCCTCGCGCGCGGCGTCCACGCCCTTCAGGAAGGCCTCGGGCGATGCGGGCGAGCTGCCGTCGGCCGGCATCAGGCGGTTCAGCACCGAATGCTGGCGCAGCAGCGCGAACAGCTCGCCGGTCATGTGGGTCGCAAAGCCCGTGACCTGTCCGCCCTTCACGCGCGCCCACTTCGAGTGCGTGCCGGGCAGCACCAGAACGGCGTCCTCGGCCAGCCCGGGGTGCAGCGCCAGCGCGCCGACGATCTGCGTCTCCTCGCCGCGCATGACGTCGGGCTGGGCCGCGTCGTCCACCAGGCCGGGGATGAAGCTCAAGCCCTCGTCCACGGCCAGCGCCTGCGCGGCCAGCGCCGCGGCGCCGCCGGGGCAGCGCACATAGGGCGCTTCGCGCCAGCCGTACTGGCTGCCGACCATGCCGCAGGCCAGCAGCTTCAGCGTGGGCTGCTGGGCACGCCAGTCGCCCACCAGGGCAGCCAGCGCGGCGGCATAGGCCTCGGCACCCTTCAGCGTGGCGGCGCCGTCGTCGGACTGGCGCGTGGCCAGCACCTCGCCGCCATCGCCCAGCAGGAAGGCGCGCAGCCGGGTGCTGCCCCAGTCCAGCGCGATCAGACGTGCCATCACCATTCGGCGACGCTGCCGTCGGCGTGGCGCCAGACGGGGTTGCGCCAGTCGGGCGGGTTCTTGGCGGCCTCGATGACGCGGGCCTCGTCGATCTCGACGCCCAGGCCCGGCTTGCGCAGCGGGTTGATGAAGCCGTCCTCGATACGGAAGTCGTCCTTGTTCTTGACGAAGTCCAGCAGCTCGGCGCCCTTGTTGTAGTGGATGCCCATGCTCTGCTCCTGCAGCACGGCGTTGTGCGACACGAAGTCCACCGCCAGACAGGACGCCAGCGCCACCGGGCCCAGCGGGCAGTGCGGCGCGAAGGCCACGTCGTGCGCCTCGGCCATGCCGGCGATCTTGAAGCACTCGGTGATGCCGCCGGCATGCGACAGGTCGGGCTGCACGATGGAGATGCCGCCGGCCTGGACCACGCGCTTGAAGTCGAAGCGCGAGAACATGCGCTCGCCGGCCGCCAGCGGGATGCTGGTGTACTCGGCCAGGCGCGGGTACTGCTCGGCCTGCTCGGCCAGCACCGGCTCCTCGACGAACAGCGGGCGGTAGGGTTCGAGGGCCTTCAGCAGCGGCTTGGCCATGGGCGCGGCCACGCGGCCGTGGAAGTCGATGCCGAACTCGATCTCGGAGCCGAAGGCCGCGCGGATCTCGGCGATGCGGGCCACGGCCTCGTCCACCTTGCGCGAGCTGTCCACGATGGCCAGCTCCTCGGTGCCGTTCATCTTGAAGGTGTCGAAGCCGCCTTCGCGCAGCCGCTTGATGTCGCGGATGACGTCGGCCGGGCGGTCGCCGCCGACCCAGGAATAGACCTTCATCTTGTCGCGCACCAGGCCGCCCAGCAGCTCGTACACCGGCTGGCCCATGACCTTGCCCTTGATGTCCCACAGCGCCTGGTCGATGCCGGCAATGGCGCTCATCATGATGGGGCCGCCACGGTAAAAGCCGGCGCGGTACATGACCTGCCAGAGGTCGTTGATGCGGGACGGGTCCTGGCCCACCAGGTAGTCGGACAGCTCGTGCACGGCCGCCTCGACGGTGCGCGCGCGGCCTTCGATGACCGGCTCGCCCCAGCCGACGACGCCTTCGTCGGTCTCGATCTTCAGGAACATCCACCGCGGGGGCACACGGTAGGTCGTCAGCTTGGTGATTCGCATGGGCTCATGGATCGTTCAGGAACGGCCCGGAGCTTAGGAGTGTCAGCTAGTTCTGAAATATCGTTTTATCCGCTTATTCCATACGGAATTCATATAGAAAACCACCGCGCCACAACCCCGACAGAGCGACTGGTGAAAAAACACCAGGGTAAACCCTTGCAACACCTGGTGTTAACCCTTACAGTAGAGCCCGAATCAACAAGCAAAGGAAAAAGAAATGGAACTGCTGATCATCACGCTGACTTTTTCGGTCGTGGCCATCGTGGCCCAGCTGAGCGACGTGTCCGCCTCCAAGTTCGGCGCCACCGCCTGAACTGACTGACCCCAGGCGCCCCCCTCCGGGGCGCCGCACAGACAACCCGCAGCGGCATGCCCTGCGGGTTTCGTCTTTCCGGGCCCCGGCCTTTGTACGGGTCGCGGCGCTGATACAGCGCGCTCGTACAGCCGCGGCGTTGTGCCTTGGCCGGCCGTGCTGCCACGGCTGCAATGCGGGCATGAACGAACTGCTGCCCCTGGTCGGCTACTGCGCACTGATGTCCGGCACGCCGGGCCCCAACAACATGATGCTGGTGGCCAGTGGCGCCCACCACGGCTACCGGCGCACGCTGCCGGCCATCCTGGGCATCAATGCGGGCGGCGCGGTGCAAACCTTCGCGACCTGCATGGGTCTGGGGGTGCTGTTCACCACCTGGCCCGCGCTGCATGCGGCGCTGAAGCTGGCCGGCACGCTGTACATGCTGGTGCTGGCCTGGAAGCTGGCGGGCGGCCCCGCCGCGCAGGACCGCGCGCCCGAGCGCCTGGGCTTTGCCCAGGCGGCGCTGTTCCAGGCCGTGAATCCCAAGAGCTGGCTGAAGGCCATCACGC
>CBFGPX010000050.1:0-20284 GCA_965650725.1 uncultured Comamonadaceae bacterium
GTAGACCGAGCGGGCACCGGAGTCGTACAGCGCCAGGCCCACCATGCCCTGGTGTTCGCAGGCCCTCAGGATCTCCTCGCCCGGCGCGCCGTCGTAGGCCTTGCGCATGTGGGCCGTGTCGCGGAACAGGAAGGGCAGGGCCGGCACCAGCGTCTTGGGGCACATGGCCGACAGCGGGCCCAGGTTCACGCGGGTCATGGCCAGCGCGCCGAGCTTGACCTGGTCGATGGTCTCCTTCTCGCTGCCCAGTGCGCCCTTGTTGAAGACCTTGACGGTCAGCGCGCCGCCGCTGCTCTTGGCCAGCACCTGGCCCAGGTGCTTGACGGCGGCGACCGTGGGGTAGTCGTCGCTGTTGTGCACATCGGCGGACTTCAGTTCCAGCGCCTGCAGCGAGGTGCTGGCGAGCAGGGCGGCGATCAGCGTCAGTCGGGTCTTCATGTTTGTCTCCTTCAACTACTTCAAATCAGTCGAGCGCGCGATAGCGCAGGTTGGCGAACCGCGCTTCGCCGCTGCCGGCGGCGTAGATGGCCGGGCGCAGGCTGGCGAAGCCGCCGCCCACGTTGTGGTGGTAGCCGCTGACGTCCATCTGCACGGTGAACTTGGTCCACGGCTGGGTCGCGTCCAGGCGGCTGTAGAGGGTCAGCACATGTCGCACGCATTTCAGCTTGAGTTGCATGCGGCGGGCGATGCCGGCGGGGCGGGGCGCACCGCGCAAGTCCTGCCCGTAGCGCAGCAGCCGATAACCCTTGGCGTTGGCGCCCATGCCGGCGTAGAGCTTGGGGCTGTAGAACATCATCAGGCCCATCTGCACGCCTTCATCGAAGTCCACGTCGAGCTCGATCTCGAAGGCCGGGTCGCCCTGGATGAAGCCCAGCGGCGGGCTGTCGCCCGGGTCCTTGCCCACGGCGCGCAGGTGCAGCTTGCCCTCGGCCACGCGGGCGCGCGACAGCTGGCCCGCGCCGCCGCTGAGGAACTGCCAATGTGTCTTCAGCGTGCCGCCGGCAAAGTCGTCGGACAGCGGCAGGCCATGCGGCACGGCGCGTCCGCCTTGCGGCTTCGGCAGTGGCACGCCGTCGTCCACGTCCACATGGAACCAGCCGTCGGCGCTGAAGCGTGCCGGCGCCAGCAGCATCTGCCGGCCCAGCGTGTGGAAGCTGTTCTCGTAGCCGTGATAGAGCATCCACCAGTCGCCGCGCGGGCCCTGCACCAGGCTGCCGTGGCCGCGCGACCACCAGCGCTCGCGCGTTGACTTCGTGCGCATCAGCGGGTTGTGCGGCGCCTGCTCCCAGGGGCCGTCCAGGCTGCGCGAGCGCGCGGCGATGACCATGTGGCCCGTCGGCGGACCGGCCGTGCCGCCGACGGCCAGCAGCATGTGCCACCACCCGCCGTGGAACAGCATCTTGGGGCCCTCGGGCGAGAAGCTCTCGACGTCCCAGTCGTCCGGGTAGCGCCAGGGGTCGTACACATGCTCGACGGCGCCCACGGTCTTGAGCCCGTCGGCGCTGAGCCGGATGCGATCGCCGCCCGACAGGAACAGCCAGCGCTGGCCGTCCTCGCCGACGACGTGCGTGGGGTCGATGTGTCGGTGCAGGCCCAGCGGCTGCGGCTTGGACCACGGCCCCTCGATGCGGTCGGCCCAGGTCACGAGGATGTCGTTGGGCTGGGCCTTGACCGGCAGGTAGAGGTAGTAGCGGCCCTGGTGCTTGCACAGGTCGGGCGCCCACACGCTGCCCACCGGTTCCAGCAGCGCGTTGGCCACGGGCCGCCAGTTGACGAGGTCGCGCGAGTGCCAGATCAGCAGGCCGGGGAGCGCCTCGAAGCTGGAGTGCGTCAGGTAGTAGTCGTCGCCGTCCTTCAGCACCGACGGGTCGGGTCGGTCGCCGGCCAGCACCGGGTTCATGAAGCGGCCATCGCCCATGTCGGCCTTGCGCTGGCCCTCCACGCCTTTCGGCCAGGGCTTGCACGGCGGCAGATAGGGCAGGCCCGGCGCATCGCTGCATTCGGTGGCGGCCAGGGACGCAGAAGGGGCTGCCAGCATCGCCAGCAGTTCACGGCGCAACAGCTTCATTTGGCGACCTGCGTGAACAGCGAGTTCCAGCCCGCCCTGGGGCTCATGTCGTCCAGGTTCCAGTCGGCCTCGACGAATGCGCGCTGCGAGGGCTTGCGCTTGGGCAGGCCATCGGGGTTGCTGTCGGTCTCGTCGTTGACGAACTGGCCGCGATCCTCGGCGATGTCGGACAGCTGCTTGAAGTCCAGCGGATCGCGCGCCCAGGGCCGCGAGCCCACGACCAGCGGCAGCAGCTTCTCCAGCTCGCGCGGCGCAAGCCATGAGAGGCCTGTGGGCAGATAGGGCTGGCGCACCGGCACGATCTGCGCGGCGCTGCTGGTGTAGCGGCCGGTCAGCGGCAGCGGCTGGCCGTGGCGGTCCACGGCAAGGTTGTCCTGCTCGAACAGCTCCACGTCGCCCACGCCGCCGAGCATGAACAGCGGCAGCCGCTCGGCCGTGCCGGGGCCGGCGCGGTAGACGTTGCCGGCCAGCGTGATCTTGCCGACCTGGTAGGGCTGGCCCACCCACTCGTGTGCGATGAGGTTGTAGTGCACCGCCTTGCCGCCGGGGTTGTAGATCAGGTTGTTGACCATCGCCCCCCACGCGCCGCCCTTGAACAGCGCGTTGCGCTCCCGGTTGGACGCATAGACATTGCCCAGCAGCAGGATGCGGTTGGCGTTGTCGTGGATGAGGCTGCCCTTGCTGTGCTCGCCCTTGAGGTGCACCGACTCGCCCAGGCCCTCGTAGATCAGGTTGTGGCTGTAGGTGATCTCGTGCGAGGTGTTCTCCCGCCAGTCGTCGGGCGTGGCGCCCTTGAAGCGCGGGCCGCCCACCGACAGGTTCTCGTCGGTGGCCCAGGAGAAGCTGCAGTGATCCACGATGAGGCGGCGTGCGCCCTCGCCCGTGGAGATGCCGTCGTGGTCGCGGCCGCTGCGCTTGGCCCGCCCGTAGGCGCCGGGGCGGATGCTGATGTGCTGCAGGATGACGTCGGCTGCGGCAATGTTCATCTCCCCGCGCACGAGGGTGATGCCGGGGTTCGGTGCGGTCTGGCCGGCGATGGTCACACGACCTTCGCGCAGGGTGTAGCCGGCGCCGCCCATGTCGATGATGCCGCCCACCTCGAACACGACGATGCGCGGGCCCGGCGTGTCCAGCGCGGCCTTCAGGCTGCCTGGGCCGTCGGCGGCGAGCGTGGTGACGCGAATGATCTTGCCGCCCTTGCCGCCAGTGGTCTGCGCCCAGCCGGCATGCACATAGGTCGCGGGATGCAGTGGCGCCGTGCTGCCTTGGGCATGGCTGAGACCGACGCAGAGGTGCAGTACGGGGGCCAGTGTCCAGAGCTTGTGCATGAGGTCAGCCGCCGTTCAATGGGCCATGAGGTCTGGCATGGCGTCACGCGGGATCAGCGCACCGGGATGCTGGATGACGCGCGCCGCCAGGCGGTTGCCGAAGGCCGCGGCCTCGGCGGGCGCGATGCCGCGCAGGCGCTGGCTCATGTAGCCGGCCGCGAAGCTGTCGCCGGCGGCGGTGGTGTCGACCACGCGCGGCACGGTTTCGGTCGGCACCTCCTGCCACTGGCCGTCGCCGCCCACCAGCGTGGGCAGCGCGCCGCGCTTGATGGCGATCTCGGCCACCGGCAAGGCCTGGGCCGCGCTGACGGCGGCTTCCAGGCTGGGCAGGCCGTGCAGCGCCTGGTGGTCGTCGGCGGTGATGAGCGCGACGCTGGCTGCGGCGAAGGCGCGGCCATACCAGTAGCGGGCATCGGCCACCGAATCCCACAGCCGCGGGCGGTAGTTGTTGTCGAACGCGACGACCTTGCCGGCGGCGCGCATGCGGGCCATCAGCGCCAGCACGCGCTCGCGGCCGGCCTGGGGCAGGATGGCCAGGCTGATGCCGGACAGGTAGAGCGCATCCAGCGCGTCGGCCTGCTCCTCCAGCGCCGTCGTCGCGGTGTCGAAGTACGCGCGCGCCGCCGCCTGGCCGCGCCAGTAGTGGAAGCGGCGCTCGCCGTTGCCGTCCAGCTCGATCAGGTACAGGCCCGGCACGCGTCCGGGCAGGCGCTGCACCAGGCCGGTCTGCACGCCTTCCGCGGCCCAGCGCTCCAGCATGCCGGTGCTGAGGCTGTCGTCGCCGAGTGCCGTCGCGTAATGCACGCGCAGTTGCGGGCCGCCGCAGCGGGACAGGTAGACGGCGGTGTTCAGCGTGTCGCCGCCAAAGGTCTGGCGCAACTGGCCGAAGGCCTGGCCTTGCAGTTCCAGCATGCATTCGCCCAGGGCGGCGATGGACACCGGCCGGCTGGTGGCCGAGGAAGAGGAGTTCACGATTGAAAATGAAACGTCGGTTCAATAAAGATATCGTACCTGGTCCACTTTGCGAACTTGGGTTTACCCCGGCCGGGGATTCCGAGGCGGGCCACCGCGCGTCGGGCGACGCCCCCGGCGCGGCTCGTCCGACAGAAATCAAGGGTTACTCGACCGGCCCTTGCGTCCGCGCGGATGATGGGCCTCATCGCCTGGAGAGTCTTGTATGTCCCTGCTGGACCCGCTGGATCCCGAAGCCCTGGAAGTCAGCATCTCGGAACTGCTCGTCGCCACCGCCGACGCCCACGACCCCGAGCTGGATCGACGCATCACCGACGTGCTGCTGATGCTGCGCAAGCAGCTGCGCATGGATGTGGTCTTCGTGTCCGAGTTCGTCGATGGCCGGCGCGTGTTCCGCTTCGTGGACGGCGGCGAGGCGCTGGGCCTGCGGGCGGGCGATTCGGCACCGCTGGAGCAGGGCTATTGCCAGGCAGTGGTGCAGGGCCGGCTGCCGGAGTTCGTCACCGATGCCGCCCCCTTCGTCGTGAGCGGGGCGGTGCCCGAGGTGGGCATCACCGTGGGCGCCCACCTCAGCACGCCGGTGGTGCTGCCGGATGGTCGGGTCTACGGCACCGTTTGCTGCTTCAGCGCGTCACCCAAGCCGGAGATGCAGCAGAGCGCGCTGGCCTGTCTGCGCCAGTGCGCGCGGCTGGTGGCGCGCAAGGTGGACATCGAGCATCGCCCCGGACTCGCACCGACGCAGGCCGACGGGTCGGCGACCCGACCCCAGCCCCTGTAGTTTCGAGGAGGAGACGCCATGAACAACGGTTTCGGACATGAAGTGCCGTCCCGGCACGCACAGCAGGCGCGCCGCCAGGTCTCGCGCTACTGCGTGGTCATTGCCTCGACGGACGGTGCGCTGGCGCGGCTGTTGCTGGCCGATCGCACCCAGGTGGCCGAGTTCGACGCCGGCACCGAGGAGGTTGCCGAGCTGATCAAGACGGCGGCCTCCAGCATCGGCGCCGGCGGGCCGGAGTGGGACCGCGCGCTGGCCGCCCACACGCCCGCCCAGCGCGCGGCAGCGACGGTCTACACGCTGGACGTCTGAGCGCGCCTCACTCGCGCATGGCCGCGGCCTCGTAGCCGGCGGTCAGCTGCGCCAGCTCGCCACCGTCGCGCATGCGGCGCAGCGCGTCGGTGATGCGCTGCGCGACGTCGCGGCGCCGCACGTGCAGGTAGTGGTGCAGGTCGAAGCTGGCCAGCTCGGGCGAGGCGTCCACCTCGGGCGCGCCCAGGCTCAGCAGCGCATGCCGGGCGGCCAGCGTGGTGCAGACCGCCAGGTCCACGCGTCCGGCCAGCAGCATGCGGAACAGCTGCAGCGGGCTCTGGGTCAGCGTCAGGGCGGGGTGGCTTTCGGTCAGGTCCTGCACATAGGGCATGCCGCGCAAGGAGCCGATCGAGTAGTGCCTCAGGTCTTCGCGCGAGCGCACGCTGGCATTGCGGGCCGGCACCGAGTAGGCGCGCACGCTGACGCGGTAGAAGGGCGGGTCCACCCGCAGCAGTTGCGGATAGGTCTGGCCGTAGCTGGCGATGCGCATCAGCTCGCCATCGGCCTGATCGCTCAGCGCCACCAGGCTGGCGCGCGCGGCGGGCAGCACGGTGATGTTCAGGCCTATGCCGGCGCGGCGATAGATGTCGGTCAGCAGCCGCGCCGCCACGCCGCTGGCGCCGGTGGCGCTGACGGCGGTGATGGTGAGCGTGTCGCTCGCCCGCGCCTGCGGGCTCGCCAGGCCCGGCAATGCCCACAAGAAGGCACGGCGGTCCATGACGGCGCGAAAGGCCATGTCCATGAGGGCTCCCTGGTGTCGCCTGTGGCGCTCTGGCTGGAAGTTAGTCCATGTCGCACGCGCCGCGCAAGCGCCGTCGGTGCCGGCCGGCGCTTAGCAAAGACTTAACGAGCGCTTAGCCGAGAACTAGCAGCGCGATCCGCGCCGGCCGCCGACAGTTGCATGCATGCCGGGCCGAAGCCGGCCCACCCTCCAACGCCGTACCGCACCTCCTCATGAAAGCCGCTTTCCTCCCGCCGTCTGGCTCGCTGCTGCTGGCGCTGAGCCTCGCCGCGCCACCGGCCCAGGCCCATTGCTGGGCCGCGTCGGTCGCCGAGCCCCGCACCAACGATGGCCTGCGTGTGGACCACCCCTCGTTGCGCCCGCTGCATGCCGCGATGGACCGCTTCGAGGCCCAGGCCCGGCCCAACGCCGGCCTGCTGGCGCTGCCGGACGTCCGACTGCGGCTGACCCGCCAGGTCATGGACTCCGACGACCCCGCCCGCCGTCCGCGCGAGGCGGTCCTGCATGCCCAGGGCTTCGGCCCCAAGACCTGGACCGGCAGCGGCTGCGAGGTCAGCGAACAGGCCGCCCACCGCATCGGCCCACGCGCCGGCTTCAGCTTCTTCATCAACGCACCACTGGTGACGATGAACCGCTGGGCCCACGATGAGCAGCTCAGTGCCTACCTGGAGGGCGAGCGCGGCGAGTCCCTGCAGGGCTGGCCGGTGTTCCGCGACTGCGCCGTCATCGCGCCACGGCAGCGCCTGCCGTGGATGGCGGTGACGGTGGGCGAGATGCTGGCCTATTTCGAGCGCGAGCAGCAGCGCAAGATCGCCGACTGGGACCGCCGCCACGAGCGCGCGCTGCGGCCCTTCGACCTGGCCGCCGTCGAGCGCCAGGCGCAGCAGATCCGCACGCAGAACGCCAAGGCCGCCGAGGCCTTGCTGATGGTCGCGCGCCAGCGCAAGGCCGCCGAGGCCGACAACCAGGCCCAGATCGCCCGTGGCCGCCAGGCGCTGGTGGACGAGCTGGCCGAGCTGCGCACCACCCGCGCCGGCATGGACCCGGCCCAGCTGGCCGAACCCTACCGACTGGGCACCGGCCGCCACCGCCTGCCCGGCGCGGCCGACGCCGGCCGGCCGCTGAAGCGTCTCGTCAAGCTGGACCCTGCCTTCCCCTGGGACGCCCGCAATCGCACGCGCATCCAGCTGCTGACCGTCTGCGCCAGCACCCATCCGAACAACCCGGCGTACTCGCTGCCGATGCGCGAAGCCGTTGCCGCGCTGGATCTGGCAAGCCTGGCCGCATTGCTGGACTGAACATCATGCAACCCTCCGCTCCGTCACGCTCGACGCTGGCCGTACCTGCCCGCATGCTGCCGCCGCCGCGCCCACCGGGTTGGCTGGCCGGCCATCCGCCGCCTTGCCCGGGGTTCCGCTCGCTGTATCCGTCGGGCGGCCTGGGCCCGCCCCAGGGGGGCACCTTCAGCCTGGGCGGTTGAGCGCCTCCGAGGGGGTGACCGCCTTGTCGGCCGTCTCGCTGTCCAGCCGCCAAGGCGCGCTCCAGCGGCTGGGCGTGGACGGCCGGTCGGTCGGCGCGACCGGCGTGTCGCGCTGGCGCAGCGCCTCCTCCAGCGCGGGCCAGTACTGTGGCCCGCAGGCCAGCCGCATGCCGTTGTCCAGCAGCAGCGTGGCACGCTTGTTGTCGTGCGGCAGCGCCTCCAGCACATGGGACGGCGCCACGGCGACGCGTGTCTGGCAGCGCAGCAGCTTGCCCGGGGGCAGGTCGTCCAGCAGTTCGGCAAAGCGCCGCTGCAGCAGGTGCCGCTCGCGAAAGCCGTGCAGCAGCACGCTGGCGCGGCGCGGGTCGGGCAGCTCCATCCAGCGCACCTCGGCAAGGTCCACGCGCGTGAAGTGGCCCTGCTCCAGCACCAGCAACTGGTTCACCTCCACACCCATGCGGCGCCGCGGCAGGGCCCGCAGCGCCGCGTTGACGCGCTGCGGATCGCCCGCGGCCACGCAGCGGCGCACCACGTCGTGGGTCAGCCAGACCAACTGCGGCGCCGGGTCGTGCAGCGAGGTCGCCAGCTCGGCCGCGTTGATGGGGCGCAGGCCCGGGTCCATCAGCAGTAGCTCGGGCTGCAGCGCCAGCGTCATCGTCAACGCCTCGGTGGCGGTCTCGGCACGGTCCAGCACGCGCAGCGCGGCGGCGTCGACGAGGCGCTGTGCCAGCGCACAGGCCGGGCTGTCGGAGCGGGCGACGAGCAGCGCGCGGGGGGCATCCATGGCCGCCATCTTGGGCGCGACGGCCGGTTCTGCCTTTGGTCATGCAAGCCCCCTGCGGGCCTTCGCGCAGGGAGGGGCGCTGCGTTGACGAGCGCCAAAGTCGCGGGGTCAGCCGCGGCAGTCGGCGGTCAGCCAGGCGGCCAGTTGCGGCAGCCAGTCGTCCACCGCCTGGGCCAGCCCGCGCACGGCGCCGGCCGCGTCGGGTGCGCTGGCCCGTTCCAGCGTCCAAGTCTGCTGCCGGGCGGTGCCGCCGCCGGCCGGCCACAGCGTGGCGTGCAGGCGCAACTGCGCCCGGCTGTCCGTGGGGCTGGTGAACTGCTGCTCGAACTGGTCCAGGTTGACGCTCAGCAGCGCCGGCCCGCGGCCCGCACAGCCCGGCGTGGCGGCCAGTTGCTGGCGCAGGCGCTGGGTCAGCAGCGCGGCCGGTGGCGCTGCCCATGCGCTGTCGCGGTAGTGTTCCAGCCGCTGGGCCTGCTGGAAGTTCAGGCGGTAGGCGATGCCCTCGCTGGCCAGCCAGGGTGGCGAGCTCACGTCGGCGATGCGCCATGCCAGCGGGCCGCCGGTGGCGGCGCTCGCGGCGCCGGGCCCGAGGTCGTAGACGGCCTTGGGTGACACGGTGGGTGCCAGCGAACAGGCCGTCAGCGCCAGTGCGGCCAGCAGGGCGGCGGCGCGCTTCACTTGACGCCTCCCTTCAGGCGCTCGGCGAAGCCCGGCTCGCCCGGCCCCGGGGGCTGCGCGCCACGACCGAACAGCAGGCTCTGCGGCTGGTCGCCGACCTCGCGCGCCGCGCGCTCCACGCTGCGGCTGGCGGCCGACAGGTCGGCCACCAGCGGGCGCGTGCGCGGTGCGGTGTCGCCCACCAGCGCCAGTTCCAGGCTGCGCGTGGTGGCCTGCAATTGCGTCGCGGCGCCGCCCAACTGGTCCAGCACGGCGACGCGAGCCTTCAGCTCCTGCGTCAGCGCGCGGCCGTCGGCGGCCAGTGCCTCGATCTCGCGCAGCGCGGTGCCGGCACGCCGGGCGGTGGCGTCGGCGTCTTTCAGCAGCGCGGGCAGTTCGCGCGCGCCGGGCTGCAGCGCGGCCATCAGCCGGCTGGTGTCGGCGGCGGCATGTTCCAGCTTCACGAGCGACTGCGTGAGCTGCGCACGGTTGCCGTCGCTGAGCAGCGCGTTGAGCCGCTGCGCCGTTTCGGCAAAGCCGGCCAGCAGCAGCGGGCCGCTCTCGGCCAGGCGGTCCAGCAGCGTGGGCCGCATCGCAATGCGCGCACCGGGCGCGGCGCGTTTCAGCGGGGCCGCGGCGTCGGCCTCTTCCAGGCTGACGAACGACAACCCGGTGACGCCTTGCAGGCCCAGCTGCGCATGCGTGCCAGCCGACACCGGCGCGGTGGCGTCCACGGCGATGCCTACCAGGATCTGACGCGGGTCCTGCGGGTCGAAGACTATGCTGTCCACGAAGCCCACCTCCACGCCGCGCAGCTTGACCGGCGCCTTCAGGTTCAGCCCCGGCACGCCGCTGCGCGACACGACGGTGTAGTGCACGCGCTCCGTGCGGTCGCCCTGGAACCAGGCGACGCTGGCGGCGAGCGCGAGGCCCAGCAGCAAGAGGAACAGGCCGGCGGCGATGGCGTGGGCTTTGTTTTCCATGGTCAGTTGATGCCTTCCTCTCGGAGCATGGCAGGGACGCCACCTTCCTCGCTCGTGTCGTCGAGGCTGAGGCGGAAGCGCCGCACGTCCTCCTCCGCACAGCGCTCCACGTGGCCGAGGAAGAAGTTGCGCACGAAGGGGTGGGGCAGGCGCGCGACCTCGGCCAGCGGGCCGCTGGCGATGATGTGCTGGTCCGCCAGCACCGCGACGCGGTCCACGACGGCGAACAAGGTGTCCACGTCGTGCGTGACCATGACGACCGTCAGCCCCAGCTCCTGGCGCAGCTTGCGCAGCAGCTTGACGAACTGCTTGGCGCTGTCGGGGTCCAGGCCGGCGGTGGGCTCGTCGAGGAACAGCAGCTGTGGGTCCAGGATCAGCGCGCGCGCCAGCGACACGCGCTTGACCATGCCGCCCGACAGCTCGGCCGGCTGCTTGGCGGCGTCCTCGGGCTTCAGGCCGACCTGGGCCAGCTTCAGCATGACCAGCGGCTTCAGCAAGTCCGGCGGCACGCTCTTCAGCTCGCGCAGCGGCAGCGCGATGTTGTCGAACACGCTGAGCGCCGAGAACAGCGCGCCATGCTGGAACAGCGCGCCCCAGCGGTAGCGCACGCACTCCAGGTCGCGCGCAGCGCAGCGGCCCAATGGGTGGCCAAAGATCTTCACCGTGCCTTCGCGCGGCACGTCCAGCCCCAGCATCAGTCGCAGCAGCGTGGTCTTGCCCGATCCCGAACCACCGATCAGCGCGATGACCTCGCCGCGGTGCACGGTCAGGTTCAGGCCGCGATGGATGACGTGGCCGCCCAGCACCGTGGTGACGTTGTCGACTTCGATGATGGCGTCGCTCACAGGCCTACATCCGAGAACAGCACCGCGAAGATGGCATCAACCACGATGACCAGCGTGATCGCCGTGACCACCGACTGCGTGACGGCCTGGCCCAGGCTCTCGGTATTGGGCTTCACGCGCAACCCGAAGTGCGAGGCCAGCAGCGCGATGAGGCCGCCGAACAGCATGGACTTGACCCAGCCCAGCCACAGGTTGACCGGCTCCACGACACCGGGCAGCGTGTGCAGGAACTGCACCGGGTCCAGCTTGAGCTGCGCATTTGCGGCGGCCATGCCGCCCAGCAGCATCAGCGCGCTGGTCCACAGCGCCACCAGTGGCAGCGACACGGCCAGCGCGATGACCTTGGGCGCCACCAGTCGCACCGTGTGCGAGATGCCCATGACGGACAGCGCGTCCAGCTCCTGCGTGACGCGCATGACGCCGATCTGCGCCGTCATCGCCGAGCCCGAGCGCCCCGCCACGATGATGGCCGCCAGCAGCGGCCCCAGCTCGCGCAGCACGGCCAGCCCGAGGATGTTGATGACGAAGATGTCGGCGCCGTAGGTCTTGAGCTGGCGCGAGATCAGGTAGGACAGCGTCAGCCCGACGAGAAAGCCCACCAGCGCCGTGATGGGCAGCGCCTGCGCGCCGGTGCGGAACACATTGGCCGAGATTTCGCGCCACGCGATCAGCGACGGGTGACGCAGCACGTGCACGAAGTCCAGCAGCAGCCGGCCCACCAGCGCGGTCAGGTCCACGGCATGGCTGGCGAAGGCCAGCAGCCGCGCGCGCAGCAGCGCAAGACCCGGCCCCAGTCGAGGGCGGCGGCGGGGCAGCGCGGCGGGCTGCAGGAACTGCGCGAACAGCGTGACATGCTCGGGCAGCCACAGCAGGCGCGCGGGCGGCTTCTGGCCCCAGCCCTGCCACAGCGTCAGCGCGCCGGCGGTGTCCAGCCGGCCCAGCTCGCGCAGGTCCCACAGCGCGTCGCTTCGTGCAGCCACTGCCTCGGCGATGCGCTGGCGGAACTCCTCGTAGCGGCCGCGCAACGCCAGCAGCGTCCAGTCGCCGCTGACGCGCCATTCGGCGCCGGAGCCGGCCTCCAGTTGCGGCTCGACGTCGACCGGGCCGTCCTCGGGCCAGGGCGGGGTCTGGGCGGGCAGGGTGCCGGCATCTTGCATGGCGCAACGATAGCGCCGTCCGACCCTAGTCGCCCGCGCTGATTTCCAGCGGTCCGCTGGCGATGAGGCGGTACAGGCCGCGGCCGGTGCGCTCGATGCGCATGCCGAAGTCGCGTTCGGCCAGGCGGCGCTCCAGCAACAGCAGGCGCACGCCCAGGTTGTCCTGCACCTCGGGCAGGCCCAGGTCGCCGCCGGCCAGGCGCAGCTCGCGGGTGCTGAAGCTGTCGCGGCCGCTAGCGATCTGGTCACGCACCAGCTTGGCGAGGATGGCACCGGCCACGCCCTTGATGAGGTACTCGTCGTTGATGAAGACGCTGTGGTCGCGCGGGTAGTGGCGCAGCCGCAGCGGCGGGCTGTCGGCCGGCGTGGGGGCGGCGGGCACCGGCGCGGCGGGTGGCTCGTCGGCCAGCTCTGCGGTGCGCAGCGCGGCCAGGCCCTGCGCCAGCTGCGCGCCCACGGCGGTCAGCGCATCTTCGTCGTCGTAGCTGAAGAACTGGTCGTGCTCGCTTTCCACCAGCAGCGCGCCCACCGTGCGGCCGCGTGCGCGCAGCGGCACGGCCAGCTGGCTGCGCGGCGCGCACAGGCCCGGCAGCGGTATGGTGTCGGCCATCGCGGCCTGCAGGCCCAGCTGTTCGGCCTTGGCGCGCCAGGACATGCCGTAGCTGTACATCTGGCTCATGTGGCCGATGCGTATGGGCACGTTCTCGCGCAGCGCCACGCCGGCCAGGCCGGCCTCGGCCAGCGGCAGCTCGGCGCCGCTGCCGGCCTGCTCGTAGCCGATGCTGGCCAGCGTGAACAGGCCTTGGCGTTGTTCGTCCAGCAGCCAGACGATGGCATGACCGATGTGCAGGTCGCGCTGCAGACCTTCGGTGAAGGCGCGCAGCAGGCTGCTCAGATCGGGCGCCTCGCCGAGCTGTTCGCTCAGGCGGCGCACGCCGGTGGCGAGGTCGCAGCGCGGCGCCAGAGCGGGCAGCGGGTGCACCGGGTCCAGCTTGCGCAGCGATTCGACGCGGTACACGTCGGCCCCGCGCAGATGGAAGACCTTCTCCATGCCCGTCTGCGCGGCGATGCCGGCGAGCTTGGCGCGCAGGCGCTCGAACACGGGACCTTCGGTGTCGGTGCGCAGGTAGCGCAGCTGCAGCAGCACGGAGACGCCGGTGATGGGGTCTTCCACGCACAGTGCCACGCGGCCCGTGGCCAGCACGTTGGCGCGGGCGCGGTTCAGGAACTGGTAGGTCAGCGCCACATGGTCGTCGTCGATGTACTCGGCGTGCGACAGGTAATTCACATGCGGCATGCCGTCCGCCGCCACGGAACACATGGCCGGCGGGATCACGCCTTCCAGCAAGCGGCGCACATCGCGCAGCTTGAGGGCGCGGCGG
Source organism: uncultured Comamonadaceae bacterium (assembly GCA_965650725.1). Classification (GTDB taxonomy): domain Bacteria; phylum Pseudomonadota; class Gammaproteobacteria; order Burkholderiales; family Burkholderiaceae_C; genus Pelomonas. The sequence continues at coordinate 13,486 of CBFGPX010000050.1, forward strand.
TCGGGGACGGTGGCGTTCATGTGATCAGGTCGATGGTTTGGCCGGCCCCGGGGCCGGGGGTCTGGTCCCAGGCGGCCAGCGGCGTGAAGCGCACGCAGCTGAGCTGGGCGATGGTCAGGTCGCCGAGCACGGCCATGACCTGGCGGCGGTCCGCGCCGAAGATCTCGATCTGCCGCAGCCAGGCTTCAAAGCCTTGCGCGAACGGTTCGGCCTGTTCGGGAGTCGCGGGCACCACCACGGCGTCGACGCCCTTCACGTGCAGCACCTGACAGGTGCTGGGCAGACCCGCCGAGACCGCCACGCGGCCGGTTGCGTGGATCGCTGCCAGCAGGTCGGCTCCTTGCAGCGTGCGCACCAGCACCTCCAGCCGGCCGTCGGGCAGCGCCCAGGCCGCATGGCCGAAATGCAGCTCCGGCTGACCCTCTGGCGTGCTGGAGCCCACACGCAGAGAGACGCCCTTGCCCAGGTGCGCGATCCAGATGTCGGGCAGGCGGGCCATCAGGGCAGCAACTCCAGCGGCACGCCGGCACCGGGGCCGGGCGTCTGGTCCCAGGCCCCGCAAGGCGTGAAGCGCAGGCCGGCCAGTGCGGACATCTCGACGCCGTACCAGATCGACATGGCGAAATCGCGGCTGAAACCGAAGGGTTCGATCTGCGCGATGAAGTTGTCACGGCAGCGGATGAACAGCGGCTCGTGCTCGGCGCGCACGGCGATCAGCTCGGCATCGACGCCCTTGACGTGCAGCGATCGGTGGGTGGTGGGCTGCGCCGACACGTAGGCGATGCGGCCGCTTTCACGCACGGCGTCCAGCAGGCGGTCGCTGCTGCTGGCGGCCAGCAGCACCTCGATGCGGCCGTCGGGCAACGCCTGCGCCGCCAGCCCACGGCAGATCTCGGGCTGGCCATCGGCATGCACACCGCCAAGGCGGTGGGAGACGCCGCTCTCGAGATGGGCGGCCCATTCGGGCGGGAGGTGGGGCACGGGCGGGCGGCGATGGGTGAGGCCGGAATGATAAGAGCGCGACCCCTGCGCATCCGCCAGCGGCGCGTTTAGCAAAGACTTAACGAGCGCTTAGCCAACAACTAGCAGCGGGTTCTCCACGAGGCGGCCACAGTGGAGCCCGTGCCGGAAGCCTCCGGCGACATCACCAAGACAACGACCGACACGGCCCGACAGCGCCGGCGCGGGCGGAGCCTTGCCACTTGCCTGGAGAAGCGCTTGAAGTCCCATCCCTTGTTGTTCGTCACCGTGGCCGCGCTGCTGCAAGCCTGCGGCGGTGGCGGCAGTGACGCCACCACGCCCCCGGCGCCGTTGCCAGGCCCGGTTTCCACGCCGGCACCCGCGCCTGCTCCTGTCCCGGCCCCGGCCCCCACTCCTGCCCCCGCACCGCCGCCCGTTCGACAAGCCGCCGTGACTCCCGTCGGCGCCGACGGTGGTCGCCTGGTGGCGCCCGACTACGGCCTCAGCGTCATCGTGCCGGCCGGCGCATTCGACAGCGAGCAGACGGTGACGCTGCAGCCCATCGAGAACACCGCGCCCGGCGCGCTCGGCAAGGCCTGGCGCATTCGGCCCGAAGGCCGGCAGGCCAAGCAGCCCATCACATTGGAATGGCTGCCCAGCGTTGCCGAACGTGACGGCGCACGGCATCTGCGCATCGCCACGCAGGGCGCGGACGGCATCTGGCGCAGCGCCAAGGCCGGCAGCGACAGCGGCGGCGTCGTGCGCACCACCACCAGGCACTTCAGCGACTGGTCCCTGGTTGCCGGCGCGCAGTTGCGCCCCGGCGCGGCCGACGTGGGCCTGGGGCAGACGCTGGACCTCAGCGTGCTGGTCTGCGGCCGCGGCACCGATGCGCAGCTGCCGGGCGAGGACGTGCTGTTCAGTTGCCACACGGACGGCAGCATCCCGCTGTCCACCGACGCCTGGGCCGTCAACGGCGTGCCGGCGGGCAATGCCGGCGTGGGCACGTTGAGCGGCGGCGACACGCTGGGGCGCTCCAGACGCAGCTACCGCGCGCCGGCCGCACTGCCGGCGCAGAACCCGGTGGCGGTGTCGGTTCGCTACGACGACCCCTTCGATGACGTCACCGGCCCGGTGCTGCTGGCGTCCCACCTGACCGTGGTGGACCCGCAGGCGGGCTGCGAATGGATTCGCACGGTCAACACGCTGGCGATGGAGCTGGAACAGGACTACCACTGGTCCGGCAGCGACAGCAACGGCAGCGCACGTTATGCGCACCGCGTTCGCGTGACCGGCACCTTGCAGCGCGACCCGCACACGCCCATCGGCTCAATGTGGTTCTCGGGCAATGCCGATGCCGGCAGCGTCAGCGTGGAGCAGACCTACAACAGCGCCATCGTGCTGGACCGCATCCAGGTGACGGGCGAGGGCGCGCCGCTGGTCGAACCGGCGCTGCAGATGATGCGCGTGTTCGTGAACCTGCAGACCTGCAAGCTGCAGTTCGGCGGCTACCTGCCGGTCACGGCCCGCCATGTGCGAACGACCAAGGACGGCACCCACGTGATGGAGCCGCGCGTTGGCGGCACGAGCTTCAACATCACCGACTACGCACTGGCCGGGCGCCGCCAGATGGGACAGGAGCGCCAGCTGCCGGCGAACCTGCGCGAGCGCACCTCGCCCGAGTTCTTCGAGCCCGACAGCCACAAGGAGTTCCCCGGCGTGTCCGGCACGGCCCGCGTGCGCTGGTCGCTGACGCCGCAGTGAACGCGCAGCCCGCAGGAGCAGCGATGAACGCCGCGCTGCCGCTCATCACGGTCTTCGGCGCCACCGGCAGGCAGGGCGGCGGCGTGGCCCGCGCGCTGCTGGCCCAGCGCCGCTGGCGTGTGCGGGCCGTCACGCGGCAGCCGCGGTCGGCCGCGGCCCAGTGGCTGGCTGCGGGCGGCGCAGAGCTGTGCCGCGCCGATTTCGACGACCCCGCCAGCCTGGCGCGCGCATTGCAAGGCGCGTCGGGCGCCTTCTGCATGACCGGCGGCTGCGAGCATGGCGACGCCCGGCGCGAATTGCAGCAGGCGCGTCACCTGGCCGACGCGGCCGCTGCGGCCGGCGTCACGCGCCTGGTCTGGTCGACGCAGGAGGACACGCGTCCCGAAGGATTCCGCGTCCCGCCCATGGATGCCAAGGCCGAGGCCAACACGCTTTTCCTGGCGCACGAACTGCCGGTGAGCCTGCTGCTGACCTCGTTCCATTGGGACAACCTGCTCGATACCGGCTTCGCGCCGCGACGCGCCGACGACGGCGTGCTGGAACTGAAGCTGCCACTGGGCCATGCGCTGCTGCCTGGCATGGCCGCGGCCGACATCGGCGTCTGTGTGGCCGCGCTGCTGAACCTCAAGCCCGCACAGCGCCGCGTGGGCGTGGCGGGCGAGCACCTGAGCGGCCGGCAGATGGCGGTTGCGCTGGCCGATGCCTTGCGCGAGCCGGTGCGCTGGCGCGATGTGCTGCCGGATGCAGTCCCCCCCGAACTGACGGCGATGTTCGCCTTCATACAGCAGGCCAATACCGGCTACTGCGCGGCACGCCCCGTGGCGGCCACGCGGATGCTGCATCCCGGTCTGCTGGATTTCCGAACCTGGCTGCAGGGCCAGATACCGCGGCTGCGCGCCGCTCTTCAAAACCACGCTTGACCTTTCTTGCCATGAACCGACTCCACACCCTCCTCATTGCCACAGGCTTGTGCGCCGCCACCGCCACCCATGCCGTACCCATCGCCGGTCAGGGCAACTGGCAGACGCAGTTGCATGCCCGCGACCTCCAAGGCCATGCGGTAGCGCTGGACAGCGCCGCCGCGGTCTTCTTCTACGATAGCCTGCTGGACGTGACCTGGCTGCGTGAGGCCGGCCCCGCCCAGACCTGGAGCCAGGCCCAGGCCTGGGCCGACGATCTCACGGTGGGCGGCTACAACGACTGGCGTCTGCCCAAGGTGGTGGATACCGGGCTGCCGGGCTGTTCGCGCGTGACTTACAGCGGCGGCGACTGCGGTTACAACGTGCCGCAGCAAGCCGGCGGTCAGTACAGCGAACTGGCCTATCTCTTCCATGCCACGCTGGGCAACCAGTCGGCCTACACGACGACCGGTACCTTCCGTGGCTTTGAAGGGCAGGGCACGATATGGGGCCTGGCCAATACGGGCGGCTTCGACGGCCTGCGCACCGACATCGTCAACTGGAGCGGCAGCACGGTGGCTGGCGGCGCCAGCTACGCGTGGTCATTCCACTTGGGCCTTGGCAGCCAGATGATCAGCGAGAAGGGTATGCAAGGCCAGGCGCTGGCACTGCGCAGTGGCGACGTGCTGAGCCCGGTGCCGGAGCCCAGCGCACTGCTGATGATGAGCCTGGGCGTGGTGGGATTGCTGCTGCGGCGACGGGTTCAGCGCTGACGGGCAGCCTAGGCTTTCTTCACGAACTCCGACTTCAACCCCATCGCCCCGACGCCGTCGATCTTGCAGTCGATGTCGTGGTCGCCCTCGGTCAGGCGGATGTTCTTGACCTTGGTGCCGACCTTCACGACCAGCGACGAGCCCTTGACCTTCAGGTCCTTGATGACGGTCACCGTGTCGCCGTTCTGGAGCAGGTTGCCCACGGCGTCCTTGATCACGCGCACTTCGTCGGCCGCCGCAGCTTCCGGGCCTTGGGCCGACCATTCGTGGCCGCATTCGGGGCACACCAGTTGGGCGCCGTCCTCGTAGGTGTAGGCGGACTGGCACTTAGGGCAGGCGGGCAGGGTGCTCATTGAAGGGCTCTCGGCTGGACAAGAAAAAGCCCCACAGGCTTGCGCATGTGAGGCTTTGATTTGGCTCCCCGACCTGGGCTCGAACCAGGGACCTACGGATTAACAGTCCAGGTCACGCCAGCGGCGAGGCGCCTCTAAGTGCAAGAATTTTAACTGGCGCCGTCGATGCTGCGTCTGGCTGATGGCGTTTACCGACCTGCCTCCGAACCGGCCATTGATGCCGATGGCCTCATTTGTTGGAAAACTCGATGCATGCCAACGACTTAGGCGCCCTTATGTCGAACGGGTGCCGACAATGGGTAGGTTCGAAGGGATCGTAGGCCTTACCTGATCGCTCGATGCATCAGTGGCGGAGCCGGATGCTCGCCGACGCGCTTACTGCTCTTCGTAGGTCGCTCGCACGTTCTCCAGTTTGGTATTGCCGCGGGCCTCGGTGCCATCTGCATTGAGAACCCGGCAGTCGTAGCCAGGGTATGAGTCTGCGAAGCGCTTCTCTTTCCACTCTGCGACTGTCATGGACCCTTTCGCGCGGCGGTCATAGTCAAACTTTCCAAAACCGTTGGTCTTGGGGTCAACGACATTGCCATTCTTGTCGATCACTTCCACATCGAAGTCTTCCAAGTCGGCCAGTGCGCGCATGCGTGTTGCGATAGTGGTCATGTTCCTCCTCTATTTGATGACTCAGGCAGGTTGCCTAGTTAGCATTTGACGGTCACGACCAAGTGTGGGTCAACCGTGGTGCAGATTGCGCTTCGGCCCAGATGCCTACTTTTTCACTCGGCCTGGGCGAAGTTCGGCCAGTTGACCATCGCACCGGTCCACAAAGAAGGACGCCCCGCACGATTGGGCGTGCACGGCTTCTGAAGTGGCTCCCCGACCTGAGTTCGAAGCAGGGATCTGCGGATTAGCAAGGCTGTGACCGATTGAAGAGTCCGGATATCGGCAGATAGGTCATCAGCATGCGGCTTTGGACACGTTGCCAGAGTTGTCGTCTTCAACGGCCAGGCCGCCTAGAGATGCAACCGCAATTTTGGGGATGACCTGGTGCTTTCAGCGGACGACCATCATCGGAGCCTCTTGGAAGGGGACGCCAGATGGACATCAAGTTCGCCGTGTCGATGCTATTGCCGTTCCTTGCGGCTTGCTCTACCACGCCCCAGGTGGATCGCGCAGCCAACTGCGTTTCTGCACCGCCAGCCTACACACCGGTGGCCACCACTTTCGAAGAAAACTGCAGACCAGGGCAGGTCATCGTAGACCGCCCGGTAGGCAAGTCTCCGGTTGTAAAGTTCAACTTCCCACATCCACAGGAAGTCACCATCACCGCCGAGTCTGGTGCGACTTCTTCCGGCGGGAATGGTCGTGGCGCGCAGGTGTGTCTGTGGCAGTCCTGGGCACCCGCAAAGCCGTGCGGCACGAGCGACGTGTCCAGTGACAACTTCAATGCTTGGAATGGCGCGGCAGCTTGCGCAATCAAAGTGCCCGCGGGCGTTCAGCATGTCCGCGCGCTGCAGGTTAATCAGAACGCTGATGAGAGCAACACATCGATCTACATCAGGTGTCGTTAGATCCTGGCCTCCCCTCCTCGACAAGGAGGCGCTCGAAAGCCCTTTTTTGCGAATAGGTCCTCGTTGTTCTGCGTTTGCATTCAGACCTTCTTCACGAACTCCGACTTCAGCCCCATTGCGCCGATGCCGTCGATCTTGCAGTCGATGTCGTGGTCGCCCTCGGTCAGGCGGATGTTCTTGACCTTGGTGCCGACCTTGACGACCAGGGACGAGCCCTTGATCTTCAGGTCCTTGATCACGGTGACCGTATCGCCGTCCTGAAGCACGTTGCCCACGGCGTCCTTGATGACGCGCACCTCTTCGGTCGCCGCAGCTTGCGAGCCTTGAGTCGACCATTCGTGGCCGCACTCGGGGCACACCAGCTGAGTGCCGTCCTCGTAGGTGTAGGCAGACTGGCACTGGGGACAGGCGGGCAGGGTGCTCATCGCGGGCTTTCGTTCTGGCTAAGAAAAAAGCCCCGCTGCTTGCGCAACGAGGCTTTT
>CBFGPX010000051.1:0-20278 GCA_965650725.1 uncultured Comamonadaceae bacterium
CAGGCGGGCGAAGTCGTCCAGCTTCGCGCCGGCGGCCGGCGCGGCGCCGCGCGAGCGCACGCCGCGCCCGGCGCGAGAGGCCTTCTTCTTCACGCCGGTCAGCTTGGCGACGTCGGCGGCGGCCTTGTCGAAGCTGGCCGTGTTGTTCAAGCGCTTGCGCAGGTCCAGCAGCTTCTTGAACAGGTCCAGCTCGCGGTACAGCGTGTCGGGGTGGAAGGACTCCAGGTCATTGAGCGCCACCTCCACGCCGCCGCGCTTGCTGCCTATGGGCAGCGTCAGCGTGATGCCTTGCTGGCCCAACCAGTCTTCGAGGTTGTCGAACTCGACGGACTTTGGCTTGCGGCGGGCGAGGTCGCTGCCGGTGTCCAGCCGACCCGACGCGGCACCGGCGCCGAAGTCGCCCAGCAGCGCAATGCGCACGGGGCGCTTGGCGGCCCAGGCGGGAGCGGCAGCGTCCAGCGCGCCGTAGTTGGGGGTCCAGTCACTCTTGGGCATTTGGTTTCCTCATTGGGGCCTGAACAGCGCGGCGAAGGCGGCGCCGCGAGGCAGGGCGGGGTGCACGCTGGGGACGCCGCCGGCGTGCAGCCACAGGCTGCAGCCTTGCAGGCCGTCCCAGGCGGCTTGCGCCAGCAGCGCACTCAACGCGGTCGGCACGGTGCTGTCGGTTGCGGTGGGTGAAGGTTGAATCGCGTTGGCCAGCGCGGCGTCCAGCGCCTCGGCGGTCCAGTCGTCGTGCAGCGCGGCGACGGCGATCTCCTCCAGCTGGCCGGCCCACTGCCACAGCGCGGCCACGCCGGCACCGTCGGGGCGCGGCAGCGGCGGGCTGACGACGACCAGCGGGAAGTAGCGCCCCACGCGGTCCACCGACGGGATCATGACGCCCACGCGCAGGCCCTCGCCCGACCCATAGGGCAGCGAGCCCGGCAGCAGCGCGAAGCGCCAGGCGGGGCTGGCGAGGTAGTCGTCCAGCCAGGTGTCCGGCGCGGTCTCGCGGAGTTGGTGCAGGCCGTCGGCCAGCCAGCCGTCCCATTGCGTGATCCACTCGGGCGTGAGCCGCCGCGACGCGAAATCGCCTAGCGCGGGCAGCTTGCCGTACCAGCCAGGCACCTCGTTCACAGCGCCCCCGGGCAGCGGAACTGCTGCAGCTCGCGCAGCCGGAACGGGTTGAACACGCTGCTGGCCGTCACTTCCAGGCGCGCACGGCCGCCGTCCAGGTTGATGACGACGATGAAACGTTCGGGCTGCTGTGGCGAGCCCTGCACCTCGAAGCGGTCGAACAGCCGGAACAGCGCCCACGGGCCTTCGAAGCTGACGGGCGCGCCGCCGCCGCTGAGCTTGATCTGCGAGCTCAGCCGCTGGCCCGGCCACTGCAGGCTGACGACCTGGTTGCTGCCGGCGGTGAACTTGCTCACCTGGCCGTCGATGTCCAGCGTCAACTCCTTCAGCCCGTCGCTCAGCTCCAGCGCGCGCACGTCCACGCGGAAGGCCGGCGCACGGCCGCCGCCGCGGAAGAACACCTCGCGCACGCGGGTCGCGCGCTGGAAGTCCGCCAGCGCCGCGGGCGACACCGGCCGGCTGCCGTCGCCCGTGGGCCGGAAGCTCCACGGGTTGGTGCCCACGTCCACCAGCGGGCTGAGCTTGCGGGTGAAGAAGTCGTCCATCAGTCCGCCGGGTGCGAAGAACTGGCCGAAGTCCTCGGGCAGCACGTCCACCTTGGAGCCTTGCGCCACCGGATAGCGGCCGGCGATGGCGCGGGCGCAGAAGTCGGCCACCGGTTGCAGCTCGCCGGTCAGGCTCTGGCGCTCGACGAGGCGGCTCTGGTTGTCCGACGCCTCGGCCAGCGCCTCCAGCGCGCTGCGCAGCGGCTCGGGCTGCTGGCCAGCGGCGGCCTTCAGCTTGCCGCCGCCACCGCCCGCGGGCGGCGGGGACTTGCTCTTCAAGGCCTCCTGCACCGCGTTCAGCTGCACATAGACCTCGTTGAACATCTTCATCACGTCGTCCAGCGGCGGCGGCGTGCCGGTGACGAGCCGGCGCAGGCCGGCGAAGTGGTCGTCGACGATCTTCTCCAGCGGGCCGTCGGCGCGTATGGCCGTGGGCGCGCGCACCTGGTTGCCGGCCAGCTTGGCCAGCTCGCCGCCCTTGTTGAAGATGGCGTCGTCGGTGCGCTTGTTGAGTTCCTTGTCGATGGTGTTGGCGTTGCTGGCCGGTTCGATCAGCGTGGTCTCGCGCGACGCGGCGCGCAGGAAGGCAGCCAGCGGCGAGTCCACCGCCGACAGCAGCCGCGACACGGCGATGCCGCGGTCCAGGCCGTTCAGCTTCACGAGGCGCACGTCGGCGAGGTAGGCGTCCCAGACCTTGACGTACTCCTCCAGATAGAGCCGGCGCACGCGCTCCACCAGCAGCTTGTCCTCGGCCTGGCGCTTGGCCGTGGCGGGGTTGGTGCCCAGCACCCAGGCCTCTTCCTCGGCCAGCTGCTTGGCGGTCTTGTCCACCGAGGTGTTGAAGGCCTTCTTGTAGCCGTCCCTCGTGAACATGCCCGGGATGCCCTGCGTCAGCGGCTGGCCGCTGGCGCGCTCGAACACGTTGGGGCTTTGCGGGCCGGCCGCGGCGGCCACCGTGAACGGCGGCAGGTCGCCGTCGATCTGCGCGCGGCGCAGGCGGCTGAAGATGCGGTACTCCAGCGGGTAGGCGCCCAGCATCTCGCGCACGCTGGCCACCAGCGTCTTGTCCATGGGCTGGGCCACCTCGAAGCTGCCGCGCGACAGCAGCGCGGACAAATGGTTCTTCAGCAGCGCCACCTTCTCGGTGCCCAGGCTGCCTTCGAGGTTGGCGTCCCAGTCCAGCCCCACCCAGGCCTCCAGGCCCGGCGCGTCCAGATGCTCGGGCGTGTAGAGCATCAGGTAGGCCTTCAGCGACTCGTAGGCGAACTCCAGGTTGTCGCGGTTGGCGGTACGCAGCCGCTCCTCCAGCCGCGCCGCGACGCGCGGCGCCAGCGCGCGCTGCAGCACGCGGTGGTAGGACACCTGCGCGCCGGCATCCAGCTTGTCACCCTGGAACAGGCCGAAGCCCAGGCGCAGCGGCGGGTCGCTCAGCGCGAAGCCGGGCGGCTGGGCCGCGTCGCGCAACGCGGCCAGAGCCTCGGGCAGCGCCGACGGGTCGCTGCCCGACGTGGGCGGCAGCGCCGTGACCGTGTCGCGCAGCGCGGGCAGCTTGGCCTCGATGTCGGCGATGTAGCCCTTGTTGCCGAAGTAGCTGAAGCCCCAGCCCACCAGCAGCGTCAGCGTGACGAGGCCCAGCGTCGCCAGGCCGGCGAGGCGCAGCCGCGCGCTGCGGCGTTCGACCTGCGCGTTCTGGCCCACCAGCCCCTGCTCGACGAAGATGACCTTGCGCAGCAGGTGGTTCAGGAAGTAGCTGCGCCCCTTGGCCGCCGCCGGCGGCGTCAGGCGACGCTCCACGCCGAAGGTGCGGGCCAGCGCGCCCAGCACGCGGTCGATGGGCGTGCCCTCTTGGGTGCCGCTGGTGAAGTAGACGCCGCGCAGCCGCGGGGCCTCGTCCAGCGTGCCGCCGCCGCCGAACACGGTTTCCAGATACCCGCCCAGCAGGCCCTTCAGGCCGCCGAACTGCTGGGGGAAGGCGAAGATGGTGGCGCGCTTCAGCGTGTCGCTCTCGGCCTCCATGCGCTCGATGAGGCGCTCGCGCAGCCGCTTTTCCAGCGACGCGAATTCGCTGCCGAAGTTGGCCATGATCTCCTCACCCGGCTGTGTGGACAGCGGGAAGGTGAAGCCGAAGACCTGGTCGCGTTCCTCCTTGCCCATGGGGCCGAAGGTCTCGTTGAAGCCGGCCAGCAGGTCGCACTTGGTGACCATCACATAGACGGGCACCTTCACGCCCAGGCGCTGCTGCAGCTCCTGCATGCGGCCGCGCATGCCGGCGGCCTGCTCCTTGCGCTGGTCGGGCGGCAGGGCCAGCAGGTCCTGCACGGAGATGGTCAGCAGCACGCCGTTGATGGGCCGCCGTGGACGAGCTTTACGCAGCAGCCCCAGGAAGGTGTCCCAGGCGGCGGCGTCGGTGTCCTTGTCGGAGTCCTGCGTGGCGTAGCGGCCGGCGGTGTCGATGAGCACGGCCTCGTCGCTGAACCACCACTCGCAGTTGCGCGTGCCGCCCACGCCGCGCACGCTTGCCTGGCCCAGCTTGTCGGCCAGCGGGAAGTTCAGGCCGGCGTTCAGCAGCGCCGTGGTCTTGCCCGAGCCCGGCGCGCCGACGAAGACGTACCAGGGCAGCTCGTACAGCGACGTGCCGCCGCTGAACAAACCCTTCTTCGAGCCGGGCGCCTTCTTCAGCAGCGCGATGGCCTGGCCGAAGCGCTCCTGCAGCACCGCCTCTTCCTTGGCGGCGGCGGAGGGACCCGAGCCCATGCCCTTGACGAGGGCCGCGTTGATGCGGCGGCGACGCAGCTGCGACCACACGAGGCGCAGGCCGCCCAGCAGCCAGACGACGGCCAGCGCGATCCAGCGGGCGAGGCTGGAGTCCAGCGGACGGTTCTCGCCGAACGCGATCAGCGGGCCCACCCACCAGACCAGCGCGGAGATGACCAGCAGGCCGAACACGCCCAGCGTGATCGGGTGGAACAAGATGGACAGGAATTTCTTCATGATCAACGGTCCTGCACCATCAGCGTGACTTCGACGCGGCGGTTCTTGGAACGGCCGGCCGGCGTGGCGTTGTCGGCCACGGCCTCGGCGTCGGCGCGGCCTTCGGCGCGCAGGCGGTTGGCTTCGACGCGCTCCGACAGCAGGTTGCGGAAGGCCTCGGCGCGGGCCTGCGACAGATGCCAGTTGGACGGGAAGCGCAACGAGCGAATGGGCTGGTTGTCGGTGTGGCCGGTGACCAGCACCGGGCCCTTCATGCGCTGCAGCGCCTCGGCGATGCGCAGCACCAGCGGACGCAGCTCGGACGACACCTCGGCGCTGCCGGGCCCGAACAGCCCGTCGCCCTTGATGATGACGATGGACTTGTCGGCCAGGTCGTTGACCGCGATCAGGCCGGCCTTGATGTCGTTGTCCAGCAGCCCGGCCAGGCGCGGTGCGGCCGGCGGCGGCGTGGGCGCGGCGACGGCGGCGGTCTTCACGTCGAAGCCGCGCAGCACGGTGAAGGCCTCGTCCGACGCACCGTTGATGCCGAAGCGCAGCGCGCCGTAGACGATCAGCAGCAGCAGCGCGGTTGCGGCCGCGATGGCCCACAGCGGCAGCTTGTGGCGCAGGCCGCGTTCGGCCGGCTCGGCGCCCTGCCAGCGCGGCGACAGCGCGGGGTCGGGTGTCTGGCCCTGGCGCAGCATCTGCGCGAGGCGGGCGCGCACGCCGTCCAGCTGGGCTCGGCCGTTGTCGATGACGCGGTAGCGGCCCTCGAAGCCGAAGGCCAGGCAGACGTACAGCAGCTCCAGCAGGTTGCGGTTGGCCGGCACGTTCTCGGCCAGCTTGGCCATCAGCGCGAAGACCTTCTCGCCGCCCCAGGACTCGTTGTGGAACTGCACCAGCAGGCTCTGCGACGCCCAGGCGCCCGAGCCGCCCCAGGGCGTGCTGGCGGCGGCTTCGTCCAGCAGCGTGCACAGGATGTAGCGGCCGGCGATGACCTGCTCGTTGGGCAGGCCCTCGGCGCGGGCCTTGGCCTCGAAGCCGCGGATGCCGTCGGCCAGCGCTTCCTTGAGGCCCGTCGGGTTGGGATGCTGGGCGCTGTGGCGGATGCGCGGCGCGGCCGACAGCAGCGGCATCGCGGCGGCCACCAGCGGGTTCAGGCTGGCGGTGGTCAGCGCCTCCAGCGCCATCGGCGCCTCCTTGCCCGCCGGGCCGGCGGGCATGCCCTGCGGCGCGGCGCCGGGGGGCGGCGCAGGCCGTGCCGGCGGCTGGCCACCCGTCATGGGCCGGCCCGCGCTGGGCTTGATGACCGTGCGGTCCTGCCCGAAGGCGGCAAAGGGATCGTCGTTGTTGGGATCGCTCATGGGGCGGACCGATCAGGTGGGGGCAATCACGCGCGGATTGCCCAGAATTCGAGTTCAAGGCCGGGGAACTCGCCGGCGATGTGCATGGCCAGGCCGCCCGAGCTTTCGAGCTGCTTCCACATCTCGTTGCCGCGGGTCTCCAGCTCGAAGTAGTTGTGGCCCGCGTGGTAGGGAATCTGGCGCGGCGCCACCGGCAGCGGGCGCAGCGTGACGCCGGGCAGCTGCAGGTTGACGAGGTCGCGGATGCGCTCGACCGGGCCGATCTTGACCTGCGTCGGGAAGCGCGCGCGCAGCGCGTCGCCCGGCAGCTGGGCCGACACGGCCAGCACGAAGGTGGCGCTGCGCTGCAGGTTCACGTCCGGGATCAGCGCCACGCGCACGCCGTAGGCGCGGTCCTGCAGCTCGATGGGGATGGCGGTCTGCTCCATCACCATGGACAGCGACTGGCGCAGGTCGTCGATGACGGGCTTGAAGGTGGCGGCCAGGTCGTCATGCAGGTAGTCCGCATACGTGCCGGGGCGGCGGCCGTCGCGGAAGGTGGCCAGGTCGCCGGCCAGCGCCAGGCAGTCGCCGTACAGCCGCTCGGGATGCAGCACCGACACCGAGCGCAGGTGGTTGAACGTGGCCTGGTTGCGGTTGACCGCCTCCAGCAGCAGGAAGTCGGCGATCTCGCCCACGCCGCCGCGGCCCGGCGCGGCCAGCCGCGCGGCCAGCGCCTCGCCGCGCTGGTGCAGCAGCCCGCACAGCTCGCGCACATAACCGTCCAGCACCGGGTGGGCCGGCGCGTGCAGCAGCGGCGGCACGTAGGTCGGGTCCAGCACGACGCGGTTGTCGGCGCGGCGCTCGACGACGCGGGCCACGCCCAGCGTCGCATAGCCGTCACCGGCGTCGCGGGCCAGCATCAGGCGCAGGTTGAGCCGGCCGACCTGCAGCGCGGCGTCGCGGTCCAGCTGGGAGTTGCTGTCGCCCACGCTGACCTCGGCGGCCAGGAAGCGCGCGCCCATGGAGCCGGCGGCGGCTTCGGCATCGGTCTCGACGACGCCGGGGCGCTGCAGCGTGACGGCCAGCACGACGATCTCGTTGCGGGCGTCGGCCGGGATGTCCAGCGCGGCCGGCGCGGCGTCGCTGCCGGGGGCGGAGAAGGCGGTGCCGTCGGGCAGCAGGCCCTGGGCGGCGGCCAGGCCCAGCTTGCCCAGCGTCAGCGAGGCCTCGTCCAGCGTCAGCGCGGAGAAGCCCCAGGCATAGGGCAGACACTGTTGCAGGCGCTGGCGCCACTGGTGCTCCCAGTGGCGGTCGTGCTGCTGGAAGTGCTGCGGCTGGAGGAACATGCCCTCGGTCCAGATCACTCGGTCACGCCAGGTCATGTGTGGGTTCGCCTCAAGCAATAAAAAGCGCAGTCTGCACTCTCGGGACTGCGATCAGGCCATGAGTGACTGCAGGGCGGGCTTGGTTCCCGGCGGGAACCATTTGCGCGCAGCGGTCACTCAGTCCGCGACCGCCACGCCGACACGAGTGCCCGCCATGAAGCAGCTTCGCCCCCTTCTTGCCCTGACCCTGTGCAGCCTGGCCCTGGCTACCCAGGCCCAGACCGCCGCGCCCGACGCTGCCGCCTCGGCGCCCGCCGCCGTGGACCTGGGCAAGACGGTGCCCACGACCGAGGCCATCGCCGAGGGCCTGTTCCCCGACGACAAGTGCAAGGAGCTGGAGGCCAGCGGCTTCAAGTGCATGGGCTTCAAGCCGGCCATCAAGTACTCGCTGCCGGCCACGTCGTTCAAGGTCGGTTCGGCCGAGCTGCCGGTGCTGCTGAAGCGCCAGCTGGACGTGTTCGCCGACGTGCTCAAGACCAAGAAGAACAGCGATCGCAAGGTGCGCATCATCGGCCACGCGGACGCCTCGGGCACGCCGGCGGCCAACCAGGCGCTGTCCGTCAAGCGGGCCGAGTCGGTGCGCGACTACCTGGTGGGCAAGGGCGCCGACACGGCCATGCTGGAGATCGAGGGCGTGGGCTCCAAGGACCCCAAGAACCCCAAGAAGCCCAACGCCGACGAGAACCGCCGCGTGGAGATCGGGCGCAAGTAAGCGTCCGTCCCGCCGGGCGCTCCGGCCCGTTTCCGTTTTCCCGTCCGTGTGAGGGTCCGTCGGCCGTCACGCCCTTCATCGTCAACACTTCCCTCAGACCATGGCCAAATCCATCGACAGCGGTACCGTCGTCTACGAAATCAAGGCGACCAACCCGAACGCGATCGCCAACTACGACGCCGGCAAGCTGGTGAAGAGCATCGGCGACGACCTGATCGCGTTCGTCGGCAAGCCCATCCAGGGCCTGGTGGTGAAGGCCACGGACGCAACCAGCCTCGTCAAGAAGGTCAAGGAAGACCTGGTGGCCGGCAAGTGCGCCACGCCCTGGCTGCGCGCCGGCATGTCGGGCAAGGACATGATCTTCCTGGTCACCGACCCGAAGACGGCCAAGTACGAGCGCAGCTGCGTGCTGGTGGCCGACTACAAGGGCATCCGCGAAAAGCAGAAGAAGCTGCTGACCGAGACCAAGGTCTACAACCTGGACAAGGGCGACAAGGTCATCGACAAGGCCGCCAAGGACATGGTCAAGGCGCTGGGCGTCAAGGGCGACGGCAAGTCGCTGGGCGAGATCGACGGCAGCGTGTCCATCATCCTGCTGGCCCACGGCGACGAGGACAAGACCGCCAGCGGCCAGATCTACGGCAAGGACTTCGCCGGCAAGTCACCCAAGGAACTGGTGGCGCTGTTGACGGACAACAAGGACCCCAAGAAGCGCCTGGCCCCGACCTACTCGGGCACCATCTACCTGGACGGCTGCTTCACGGCTCAGGGCGGCGCGATGGTGAACTACACCAAGCTGGTGTGGGAGCTGCTGAAGGCCAAGGGCATCAAGAACTGCAAGGTCAAGGGCAACCTGGGCGCCGCGGCGACGCTGAAGTCCGGCGACGAGCTGGTGACCACCACCGAGGCCGAGAAGGCCGGCAAGAAGCTGACGGACAAGGCGCAGAAGGACTACGAGAAGCAGATCGCGCCGGCCGAGGCCAAGCTGGAAGAGATCTGGAAGAAGAAGTACGGCAGCAAGGACAAGGACGGCTTCAAGAAGGACCCCGACGTCGCCAAGCTCAATGCCGCCATCGACAAGGCGCGCAAGGAGGCCATCAAGAAGCTGGAATCCGACCTGAAGAAGATCCCGGGCTACGAGGTCAAGAACCTGGTGGGGCAGTTCGGGCTGACGCGCCTGAACTGAACCCTTCGGCACTCGGGCCGAGCGCTGACGCCGCCTTCGGGCGGCGTCCTGCGTTCAGGGCACCATCTCCGTCATCTGCCCGGGCATCGTGAAGCTGACCACGCCGGCATAGGCGCACATCAGCTTGGACGTGTTGTTCAGCACCGGCATGTTGCCTAGCATCACGGTGGGCGCGCCGGGCGTCCACGGCGCCGGGAACACCGGCACGCAGGGCATGGGCGTCAGCACGCCCAAAGCGGCGGCGGTGGCGGCGGCCACCGTGGGGTTGCTGGGGCTGCTGCACATGCCGAACGGCGGGATGTTGACCATGGACACGTTGTCCATGATGTTGGCCGCCGCCATGTTGCTGGTCATCATCTTGTTCTTGGGCAGCACGTTCAGCGTGCTCGGCGCGACGCCGAAGGTGCAGGCCATCAGGGCGCCGGTGCAGCAGTGTTGGGGCATGGCTCGCTCCTCAATCCACCTCAAGCCACAGGGCCAGGGCGGTGAAGTTGTCGTGGTTGGGCTTGGCCGCCGCCGCCAGGCGCACGCGCTGGCCCAGGTCGTCCAGCCAGGCCTGGGGCTCGGCGGCGAAGGACAGCGCGGCGGCGATCTCCTCGTCGGTGACCCATTCCCACAGGCCGTCGGTGCACAGCATCAGCGCCTCGCGGCCCTGCAGTGGCCAGGGCTGCTCCGACACGCTGATGTGCAGGTCCTCGCCCTGCGTGCCCAGCGCCGAGTACAGCTCGCTGCGCTTGGGGTGGACGCGCGCGCCGGCCTCGTCCAGCAGGCCGCCGTCGATGAGCGACTGCACCAGGCTGTGGTCGCTGGTGCGCTGGACCAGGCGGCCGTCGCGGAAGGCATAAAAGCGCGAGTCGCCGCAGTGGCCCCACAGCGCGCTGCGCTCCTGCAGGTCGATGGACAGCACGACCACCGTGGAGTGCATGTTGCGCAGCTGCGGGTTGGCCGCCCGCTGCGCCAGCAGCTCGCGGTTGGTGTCGCGCAGCAGCAGCTCCAGCGCCTGCGGGTGGTGGCAGGGCATGGCCGCATAGCCCTGCAGCACATGGCTGACGGCCAGCTTGGACGCGATGTCGCCGCCGCCATGGCCGCCGGCGCCGTCGGCCAGCACGCAGCACAGGTAGCGCTCGGAGTGCCAGTGGCCGCAGGCGTCCTCGTTGTAGTCGCGCCCGCCGCGTTCGGACATCAATGCCAGCTCGATGTGCATTGGAGGCCCCCCTCTATCTTTATCGTTGTTCGGCCTGCAGCGCGTCGAGCTGCGCCTCGTAGGCGCGCAGGAACTCGCGGCCGAAGACCTGGTGGAAGTCGTCCGACAGCTCGCCCGCGATCTGCTGGTACTCCTGCTGGAACACCGACCACAGCTGCGCCTTGCGCGCCGCCGGCAGCAGGCTGGACAGCACCGACTTCTGCGTCAGCCGCGCCTCCAGCACGCTGGGGTCGAAGCGCTGCAGCAGGCCTTCCAGCGCGGCGCGCATGCCGGCCAGGAAGGCCAGCTGATGGGCGCGCAGGTCGTCAAACGCATCGCGCATGGCCTTCTGCGGCTCGATGAAGCCGCGTACTGTCGGGCCCAGCAGATGGCCCAGCGCGACCTCGGCCGTGGGCGAGAACTTCAGCGGGTTGTTCTCGCGCGCGACGATCATGGTGGCCTCGGCGCGCACCTCGCGCTTCAGCGCCGCGCGTGCGACCAGCAGGTCCACCGTGCCGCGCGCCGACTCGTGGACGAGCTGGCCCAGCAGGCGCATGAACTCCGGCGTCAGGCCGCCGGCCGGCAGGTGGGGCAGCCCCAGGCCCTCGCGGAAGGCGGCCAGCAGCGCGGCCTGGTCGGCCGGCACGGCGGCAGCGCTGGCGGGGTGCGGGGCCGGTGGCGGCATGACGGCCGGCGTCGGCGTCTGCGCGGGTGCGGCGGCGGCCTGCGGCTCGGGCTTGCGGCCGGCGCGGATGATGGTGCGGCCCTCGCCACCGCCCTTGTCGCTCCAGGACACGACGGCGCCGGACAAGGTGTCCGACGGGTCCAGCTTGTTCAGCGCGTCCATGGTGGTGGTCGGCGGGCGGGGACGCTGCGCGGGCGACGGGGCCGGCGTTGGCGCGGAGGGCGGCAGGAAGGGGCGGTTCAGCTCCGAGGTCGTGTCGGGCAGCGCCTGGCCGGCGGCGGCGGGCAGCATGCCCAGCGCCTTCAGGGGGTCGCTGTGGCCGGCCATGTTGGGCTGGGCCACAGCCTCGCCCAGCAGGCTCTGCGCCAGCGGGTTGCCGGCCGGCGCGGGTGCTCCGCCCAGGCCGAACAGCAGATCCAGCGAATCGCCGCCGCCGCCGGGGCTGCCGGGCAGGTCGGGGATCAGCGGCGCGGGGGCACCGGCGCCGACGTCCAGCCCCAGCGCACGGGCGCCTGCCGACGCGGGGGGCGCGGCCTGGGGCGGCGGCGGGGCGGCAAAGGGGTCCCAGTCGGCCGGGATGCCGCCGAACGCCGCCGGTGCGGGCGTCGCCGCGGGAGGGGCGCCGAACAGACCCAGCGGGTCGGCCGGCGCCTCGCGGCGGATGCCGGGCCGGGTGGGCGGATGCTGGGTGACGTGGGCCGGGGACTTGGCCGCAGGCGCCAGGCCGAAGAAGTCGGCGAAGGGGTCGCTGGCGCCGGCGCCGGCCGAGCCTGCTTCCACGGCCAGCGTGTAGCCGCCGATCTGGATGCTGTCGCCGGGCTTGATGGTGGCTTCGCGCCCTTTGCCGAGCTGCTCGCCGTTGACGAGGATGGGGTTGCTGCCCTGGTCCACGATGGCGTAGCCGCCGTGGGCGCGGAACAGCACGCGGGCGTGGACGCGCGACACGGTGCGCTCCGGGTCGGGCAGGACCAACTGGTTGGTGTCGGCGCGACCGATGTCGCCGCCCAGTTCGTCGAACTGCGCGGCCAGGGGCTGGCTCAGGGGCTGCCCGTTGTAGGTGGTGACGGTGAGACGGATCATGGAGCGATTCTCAGCGCGGCGAGGCCGTGGTGCATGCCCGGGTTTGCGGGCCGGGCGCCGGGCCGTCCCAAGCCGGCCCGGGCTGGCGATGTGCTCGCGGCTTGATGCCGCGCGCATCGCCGTCCCCTCGGGGGACCGGCCAGGGGCGCCCGCGTTCAGCGGGGCGGTCATGGACGAGGGGCGTGTTCATCTCAGAACGTAGACCTTGCCGTCGATGAGGGTCAATCGCAACGGCCAGGCGATGTTGCCCGGCGCCGCGTCGTCGTTGTGGGTGGACAGCACGGGCGCGCCCAGCGGGTTCAGGCATTCCAGCAGCCGACCGCCGGCCACCAGGCGCAGCAGCAGGGTCTCGGCGGCGGGCGGTTGCAGCGTGGCCAGCGCGCCGGCCTGCCACTGCTGCTGGACCTGTTCGCGCAGCGCGGCGGCGGCGTGGCCGGCGGCGCGCTGGTAGGCGTGGTCCAGTTCTTCCAGGCGCAGCCGGCAGGCGGCCAGCAGCGTGTCGGGGTTGCCTCGCGACAGGTCGAAGGCGATGCGCTGCAGCGCGGCCAGCACCAGGCTGCGGTCCTGCGGGCCGGGGTTCAGCAGTGGTGCGTCCAGCCAGCGCCAGCGCGGGAAGCCGACCGGCAGCTCCAGGTCCTGGTGGCGCACGGTGGGCGCGTCGAAGCTGGCGCCTTCCTCCACGGCCCAGCTCACCTCGGCCAGCACGCGCACGGCCTCGTCGGCCAGGCTCTTGCCCTGGCGCAGCAGCACCAGCCGCGCACGCGCCTGCGCGGGCCGCGAGGCCATGCGCGGCTGCGCGGGCGCATCGGGCAGGGCCACGGCCTGCGCAATGGGCGGCGGCGCGACCACCAGGCTGATGCGGTTGCTGCCGTTCTGCAGGTACTCGTGCACGGTGACCGACTGGCTGCCCGGCCCGGCCGGCAGCGCCAGCACCGGCACGCCGTTGACGTGCGCCTCGACCGGCTCGCCGCTGGTCTGCACGTGGAGGCACATGAGGCGGTCCATGTCAGCGCCGCCCGGCCGCCCGAAGGCGATGACGCGCCCCCTTGGGGGGCAGCGAATGGAATGAGCGTGGGGGTCTTCTCATTCAGCCCCCCGTCCAGTCGATCAGCGTCAGTGCCGGCAGCAGCTCGCGCTGCCTGCGCTGCGTGCCCGTCAGCGGGTCCTGCCTCAGCAGCAGCGCGTGCACCGGCTCGATGGCCAGCTTGTAGAACCACTGCTGGCCGCGGCCGTCGGGGCGCGGGCGCAGGCCGCATTCGCCCACGACGGCGCCGCGCAGCGGCTCGGCCAGGGTGCCGGCGCTCAGCAGCGCCGGTTCGCCGGTGGCGATGGCCTCCACGCCGAGCGTGAAGGGATGGCGCCAGGCGGCCTTGGCCTGCTCCAGCCCCTGGCCCTCGGCGGCCTCGGCGCCGCGCTGGTCCAGCGTCATGCGCCAGTCGCTGCGGCCCTGGGCACGCAGACTGACGCGGGCGCGGCTGCCGCCCCAGTCCAGCTCGCCGGTGAGAAGCAGGTCCAGCACCAGGGCGGTGAAGTCGATGCTGCCCTGCAGCCGCAGCAGGGCGGCGCCGTCCGTGCCGTGCTGCCAGCCCCAGGCCAGGCCGGCCTGGCCCACCAGCGGCGACAGCTCGGCCTCCAGTCGGCCGCTGGTGCCGGCCATCTGGCGCGACCAGGCGATGTGCAGCTTCTCCAGCCCGGCCTGTGCCTGCGGCTGCAGGCCCTGCCAGGCCTTCAGCCAGGCCGGCACGGGCTGGGCCTGGCCGTCGGCTTCGAGCTGGCAGGCGGTGGCGGCGGGTGCTGCGGCCGGGGGCGACTGCTGCGGCCAGGCCAGCGCGGGCGCGGCGCCGTGCCGCACCTGCAGCAGCTGCTGGGTGGCGGCGTGCACGCGCAGCGTCAGCGCCAGGCTGCCCAGCGGCGCGCCGGCATCGCGGATGCCGCAGCTGGTGATGTGGACGGTCTGCAGGTCGGGCGGCTCGCCATGGCCGACGCCCGCCAGCGGCAGGCCGGCGTCGGTCCGGGGCGCGTGCAGCGTGAGGCTGAGCCGGGCGGTGTCGGCGCCGCGCCAGCTGAGGCGACCGGCGGCGCTGTCGTGGCGCACGTCGGGGTGGTCGCCGCCGCAGCCGGCCAGGCGGTTGACGGCCAGCTGCAGCCGCGCGCTGGCGCCGGCACCGGCGGCGCGGCTCAGCACGTCCAGCACGCGTGGCTCGTCCGGCGGCGCGCTCAGCGTCTCGGGCGCGGGAGCCCAGGGCGGCAGGTCCGCGCGGCGCCAACTGCCGTCCTGACCCTGGTAGGCCTGCAGCGGCTTGGGCTCCACGACGGCGAAGCCGACGGCGGCGAGGTCGCAGGCGACGGGGCGGGGTGGCGCGGGCCGGTCCAGGAAGATGCTGCGGCCGCGCGCGGCCTCGGCCAGGCCTGTCTCGACGCTGGCCAGGGCCTGGTCGAAGCCGGCGGGGGTCAGCGTCTCGTCCGCCGGCCGCGCGTGGGCGGCGCGGCGCACCAGTTCCTCGCGCGAACGGTGGTTCAGCTGGTGCAGGCGCAGGCCGGGCGCCAGCGCCGGGTCGGTGGCGATGGCGGCGGCCCATTCGAAGCCGGCGCGGCTCTCGAAGCGCGCACCCCACAGGCAGCACAGTGATGCATAACGCGCCAGTTCGGCGGCGTCGCGCAGGCCCAGGGCGTGGCCGCATTCCAGCGCGAGCTCGACGAAGGCGGGCCAGCGGTCCTGCAGGCGCTGGGCCACCTCGGGCCAGGCGCCGCCCAGCAGCTGCAGCAGCGCGGCGGCGTCGCGGCGGGACTGCAGGGCCTCGACCTGGTCGAGCTGGTCGGGGGTGAGGTGCAGCATCAGGACACCCGCTCGCGCACCTGACGGTCCAGCACGCCGTCCCGCATCTGCCACCAGGTCCAGCGGCGTGCGCCGGGCACGACCAGTTGCTGGCCGGCCGCGAAGAAGGCGTCCAGCTGCGAGGGCGCGAGGCCCGGCAGCAGCAGCGCCAGCAGCTCATGGTCCCACCAGCGCCAGGGGCGGCGGCGGCCGTCGGGCGTGCGCGCCTCGGCCAGGTCGCGGCTGTGTTCGCGCATCGCCAGCAGCGGCCGTGCGGACGTCATCAGCACGCCCCATCCCTCGTAGGCGGCGCAGGCCTCGCCGGTCAGCCAGTCGGTGAAGGCGGACTCGGGCTGCAGCTCGACGATGTAGGCGGCGCGCGGCGCGGCGTCGGCCGACTGCGCGCCGCGCGCCAGGCAGTCCCAGCCCACGCTCTGCGCCGCCTGCAGCCGCGCCGGCAGGCCGGCCACGATGCTGCCGTCGAGGACGGCATGCACGCGGGCCTGTGGCTGGTTCCACAGCGCCGAGCGGATCTGGGCCGTGGCCAGGGCGGCTCCGTTCAAGCCGCGCCTCCTCCGTCGTCGGGCGCGGGCGCCGGGGGCTCGACGGGATCGGCCGCCGCGGCGGCTTCGGCGGCGGCCTGGGCCTCGGCCTGCTTGGCCGCCGCGTAGGCGGCCTCGGATTCGGCCAGCACCTGCTCGGCGGTCTGCGTCGACAGTTCGGCCGCGGCCGCGGCCTCGGCGGCCCGGGCGGCGGCCTCGGCGGCTTGCGGATCGACCACCTCCGCCTGCGCCGCGGCCTCGGCCTGGGCGGCCGACTCGGCGGCCCGGGAGGTGGACTCCGCCGTCGCGGCGTCTTCGAGGACCTTGTCGGTGGCGGCGCGCATTTCCTGGTCGGTCTGCGGCGGCGGCTCCGCCGCCTTGGCGGCTGCGTAGGCCGCCTCGGAGTCGGCCAGGGCCTGCTCGGTGCCGGCCTGGTCGCCGAGGTCGGGCTCGTCTTCCTGCCGCATGCCCGGCTGGGCCTGGGTCAGGCCCATGGCCACCGCGCCGCCGGCCGCGAGCGCCGCTGCGCCTGCTGCAAGCGCGCCGGCGCGCAGGGCCGAGATGCCGGCCGAGCCGGGCAGCGCGCCCGCGCTCATGGCACCCGCGCCTGCGCCCGCGCCGGCCGCCGCGCCGCCGGCGGCCGGCGTGGTGCTGCCGGCCTCGTCCTTCAGCGGGTCTTCGAACAGCTTGTCGTAATCCGTGGCCTTGGCCGGGGTCAGTTCTTCCTGGTTCTTGGCGTCCTCGGGAGCCTTGGGTTCGGCCGCGGCTGCGCTCTCGGCGCTGCCGGCCGAGCCGCCGCCGCCGCCGCAGTTGACCTTGACCAGCGGCCCGTCGATGGTGACGCCGGCCGGCCCCAGCGTGATGACGGAGGCGCCGCAGACGATCTTGATGCCGGCCGTGGCCTCCAGCACGATCTCGGCGCTGCCCTTGGCCTTCACGTTGACGCCTTCCATCAGCAGGTCGGCGGCGGCCTTCAGCGACAGCTTGGCGCCGGCTTCGGCGACCAGGTTGCCGGTGGTCTTGATGTTGCCGGCGCCACCGCTTTGCAGGTTGATGTCGCCGCCGGCCTTGACGGCGGTCTTGCCGGTGACGTCCAGCCCGTAGTCGGCGCCGACCTTGGCGTTGTAGTCCTTCTCCAGCTTGAGCTGGTAGGTGGCCGCGCCGGTGGTGAAGATGTCGCCGGCGACCTTGGTGTGCACGTCCTTGCCCAGGTCGTGCATGACGTCCTTGCCGACGTTGACGTACCAGTTCTCGCCGACCACTTCCTTGCGCGTGAGCTTGACCTTCTTGGTCTCGTTCTTCTCGATCCAGTCGAAGGCGTCTTCCTTGACGTGGCGATGGAAGTTCTTCTGCGACTGCAGCCAGACGTACTCGGTGCCCTTCTTGTCGTCGAAGCGCAGTTCGTGGCGGGCGTCGGCCGCGCCGCCCTTGGTGGAGTGGGTGCGCCAGCCGCTGATGTCGGCATTGGCCGGCAGCGGGTAGGCGGGCGTGTTGACGTCGTTGTGCACGGAGCCGGTGATCAGCGGGCGGTCGGGGTCGCCGCCGAGAAAGCTGACGACCACCTCGTGGCCCACGCGCGGGATCATCCACAGCCCCATGTTCTTGCCGGCCCAGGGCTGGGACAGGCGCACGTAGCAGGAGCTGTTCTCGTTCTTCGTGCCGACGCGGTCCCAGTGGAACTGCACCTTGATGCGGCCGTGCTTGTCGCAGTCCACCTCGGTGCCCGACTTGCCCACCACGATCGCGGTCTGCGGGCCGTACATGATGGGGCGCGGTGTGCGGCGCTGCGGACGGAAGGGATTGCCGTCCTTGGGGATGCACATGAAGTTGACGAGCACACCGTCGCGGCGGTGGTGCACGGCCTTGAGGTCGGCGATGGCCTCGTGGTCGGCGAACTCGGCGCTGAAGTTCATGCTGACGACGAGATAGCTGTCGTCGTCGGCCGGCGTCAGCGCGTCCTCCAGGTCGAAGGTGGCGCCGACCTCGAAATCGTTGGCGTTGGTGGTGCCGGTGAACACCTTCTGCAGCGACTGCAGTTCCTCCAGCCGCAGCTTGGCGATGCGGTTCATCGCCGTGGTGGCCGGCTGGGATTCGGGCTTGACCTGGTTCAGCACGGCACGGGCCGGGTACTCATAGACCTCGGCGGGGCCGCGCTTCTCGGTGGCCGCCATCATGCCGGCGGACTGCGACTGCTCGATGGCGGTGGCCGTGGCGAGATAGTCGTAGTCGCGCACGACGGCCTTCACCGAATGCACCTCCTCGGCCAGGCTCCAGTCGATGACGCCGGGCTTGCCGGCTTCGAGCTTGTTGGCCCACTTGATGGCCTTGGTGCCCGTCTTGGCCGTGTGCTTGCTCATCGCATCGATGAGCACCAGGGTGTGGGTGGTGCTGGTGTGCTCGAAGAAGTAGTAGATGCCGGCCTCTTCGAGCAGGCGGCTGACGAACTCGAAGTCGGACTCGTTGTACTGGACGCAGTACTCCAGCGGCTTGGTGGCGCCGGTGTCCTGCAGCCGCCATTCGAAGTCGGCGCTGTAGGGC
Organism: uncultured Comamonadaceae bacterium; assembly: GCA_965650725.1. Classification (GTDB taxonomy): domain Bacteria; phylum Pseudomonadota; class Gammaproteobacteria; order Burkholderiales; family Burkholderiaceae_C; genus Pelomonas. The sequence continues at coordinate 18,104 of CBFGPX010000051.1, forward strand.
GTGAGCACCGCGCTGACGATGTCCTTGATGCTCTTGTTCTGGAACACCTTGGAGTTGCGCGTCTTGGTGGCGAACCACAGCCACGGCCGCATCGTGATGCGGAAGGACTCGAAGCGGCCATGGCGCTCGCCGCGCTGCGCCTCGGTGATGTAGCCGTTGAAGTTGCGCTTGGCGCCGTGCTCGATGGAGACGTTGGCACGCGTGCCCAGCAGCTTGTGCAGGTTGATGGTCTCGCGCACGCCGAGCAGGCTGACGTTGCCGACCAGGTCGACGTTCCACTCCGGCAACTGGCCCAGCTGCTCCTTGCCGTCCATGCGCAGGACCAGCAGCTTGTCACCACCCAGCGTGGTGGTGATGGACATCACGTTAGACATCTGTTGACCCCTCGTCCAAGGTGTACCTTGGCCGGTCCCCCGAGGGGACGGCGATGCTTGCGGCATCAAGCCGCAAGCACATCGCCTGACGGGCCGGCTTGGGAGCGGCCCGGCGCTCGGCCCGATCGGTCACTACGGCCGCCATCTGCCCGGCCTCAATCGAAGGCATAGCTGAAGTCGCCGTCAGCCACGTCCAGCGCGACACGCGCCAGCGGCTGGCCCGAGGCCGTGCGCGACAGGTACTCGATGGAGACCTTGGGCAGCACGGTGTTGGTCAGGATGGCGTCGATGATGCGGCCGCCGGATTCGGCGTTGTTGCAGCGCTTCACGATCAGCTCCACCGCCGCGTCGCTGTACTCGAACGGGATGCGGTGGTTCTCGGCCACGCGCTTGACGATGCGGCCCAGCTGCAGGCGCACGATCTTGGCCAGCATGTCGTCGCTCAGCGGGTAGTACGGGATGGTGACGATGCGGCCCAGCAGCGCCGGCGGGAACACCTTCTGCAGCGGCTCGGTCAGCGCCGTGGCCAGCGACTCGGGGTCGGGCAGCAGCTCGGGGTCGCGGCACATGTTCATGATGAGCTCGGAACCGACGTTGCTGGTCAGCAGGATGATGGTGTTCTTGAAGTCGATCAGGCGGCCTTCGCCGTCTTCCATCCAGCCCTTGTCGAAGACCTGGAAGAACAGCTCGTGCACGTCCGGGTGGGCCTTCTCCACTTCGTCGAGCAGCACGACGCTGTAGGGCCGGCGGCGCACGGCCTCGGTCAGCACGCCGCCCTCGCCATAGCCCACATAGCCCGGAGGCGCGCCCTTGAGCGTGGAGACGGTGTGCGACTCCTGATACTCGCTCATGTTGATGGTGATGACGTTCTGCTCGCCGCCGTACAGCGACTCGGCCAGCGCCAACGCCGTCTCGGTCTTGCCGACGCCCGAGGTGCCGCACAGCATGAACACGCCGATGGGCTTGTTGGGGTTGTCGAGCTTGGCGCGCGAGGTCTGGATGCGGCGGGCGATCATGTCCAGCCCGTGCTGCTGGCCGATGACGCGCGCGCCCAGCGTGGCGCCCAGGCGCAGCACGGCTTCCAGCTCGTTCTTGACCATGCGGCCGACGGGGATGCCGGTCCAGTCGGCGACGACGCTGGCCACGGCCTGCGCATCGACGGACGGCAGGATCAGCGGTGCGTCGCCCTGCAGCTCGGTGAGTTGGGCCTGAGCGGCGTGCATCTCCGCCAGCAGCGCGTCGCGGTCGGGGCTGCCGCCGGCGTCGGCCGGCTGGTCGCCGCCGCGCAGCTTGGCGCGCAGGTCCAGGATCTTGGCGACGACATCCTGCTCCTGCTGCCAGCGCACTTCCAGCGCGGCCAGGCGGGTGCGTTCGCCAGCCAGCTTCTCTTCGACCAGCGAGCCGCGCTCGCCGATGTGCACGCCCACCTGGGCCTCGCGGGCGATGATGCCCTGCTCGATCTCCAGCGATTCGATGCGGCGCTTGCAGTCCTCCACCTCGGCCGGCATCGCATGCTGGCTGACGGCGACGCGGGCGCAGGCGGTGTCCAGCAGGCTGACGGCCTTGTCGGGAAGTTGGCGGGCCGGGATGTAGCGGTGCGACAGCTTGACGGCGGCCTCGATGGCCTCGTCCAGCAGCTGGATCTGGTGGTGTTTCTCCAGCACCGTGGCCACGCCGCGCAGCATCAGGATGGCCTTCTTCTCGTCGGGCTCCTCGACCTGCACGGTCTGGAAGCGCCGGGTCAGCGCCGGGTCCTTCTCGATGTACTTCTTGTACTCGGCCCAGGTGGTCGCGCCGACGG
>CBFGPX010000052.1:0-20031 GCA_965650725.1 uncultured Comamonadaceae bacterium
GCGGCGCGCGGCCAGCAGCTGGCGGCGCAGGTCGGAACGGTCAACGGGCTGGGCGGCGGTCATGGGCGCTGGGGTCCTTGGGGCGAGCACCCATTGGAACCCAGCCCGCCGCCCCTGGAGCGAGCAAGCGCGAGGGAAACAGCCCACCGCACAGCAGGGCTCAGGGGCGCTGGGTTAAATTGGCCGGCCTGAGCAGTGGCGGTAGGCATGAGTCAAATGGATGGGCGAGTTCTGAAGGGCCTGGGGCGCATCGCGCTGACCTGGCTGGTGGCGGTGGCAGCGGGCGCTCACGCGGCGCCGGAACCCGCCGACCTCGCCGTGCAGGCCCGCGAGGCCTGGGCCAAGCGCGACCGCAAGCGCCTGGCCACACTGACCGACAGCGCCCGCGCGCAGAACCACCCGCTGGCCGGCTGGGTCGAGTACTTCGACCTGAACGCGCGGCTGTACCAGGTGAGCCAGCCGGAGATGGACGCCTTCTATGCGCGCTACACCGGCAGCTATGTGGAGGACCGGCTGCGCAACGACTGGCTGCTGGAGCTGGGCCGGCGCCGTGACTGGGCCGGCTTCAAACGCGACCACGCCACCTACCAGATGCGCGACGACCGCGAGGTGCACTGCTACACGCTGCTGGCCGAGCAGGCCACCGGCGGCAAGCTCTCGCCCGACGCCGCCCGCGAGGCCTGGTTCGCGCAGAAGGACGCCGACGAGGGCTGCCGCGCGCTGGCCGCCGCGCTGGTGGAGGCCGGCGTCTTCAAGCACGACACGCTGTGGGCCCGCGCCCGCCAGGCGCAGGAGCAGGGCCGCACGCTGGCCGTGCGCCAGGCCGTGGCGCTGCTGGACAGCAAGCCGCTCAGCCAGAAGCTGGCCGAGCTGCAGGACAACGCCGGCCGCTATCTCACGCGCAAGGCCCGCACCACGCCGCGCGCTGAGGCCGAGCTGACCACGCTGGCGCTGGCCCGCGTGGCAGCCAACAACCCGGACCAGGCCGGCGACCTGCTGCGCGACAAGTGGCGCGGGCTGCCCAAGGACTTGCAGGCCTGGCTGTGGGTGCAGATCGCCCGCCAGTCCGCGCTGCGGCTGCAGGACGACGCCCCGGCCGCCTTCGAGCGCGCCCGCGCGCTGGCGCCCGAGCTGGCCTGGAGCGACGACGCGCTGGCCTGGTCGGCCCGCGCCGCGCTGCGCGCCAAGCAGCCGGCCACCGCGCTGAAGGCCATCGCACTGATGAGCGATGCCGAGCAGCGCGACCCCGCCTGGGTCTACTGGCGCGCCCGCGCCACGCGCATGCAGGGCGACGCCGCCGCCGCCCGCGCGCAGCTGGCGCCGCTGGCGGCCCAGCCGCTGAACTACTTCGGCCGCCTGGCCGCCGAGGACCTGGGCCAGCCCACGCCGCTGCCCACCGCGCCGGCGCCGCTGACGGCCGACGAGCGCCGCGCCGCACGCAGCCACCCGGGCCTGACGCGCGCGCTCAGCCTGATCGCGCTGGGCCTGCGCAGCGAGGGCGTGCGCGAGTGGAACTTCTCGCTGCGCGGCATGGGCGACCGCCAGCTGCTGGCTGCCGCGCAGGAGGCCTGCGACCGCGAGGTCTGGGACCGCTGCATCAACACCAGCGAGCGCACCCGGGCCGAGGTCGACATGGCACAGCGCTTCCCGACGCCGCACCGCCAAGAGCTGCTGCGCGAGGCCCGGGCCAGCGGCATCGACGCGGCCTACGTCTTCGGGCTGATCCGCCAGGAGTCGCGCTTCGTCATGGACGCGCGCTCGCACGTGGGCGCGTCGGGCCTGATGCAGGTCATGCCGGCCACGGCCAAGTGGACGGCGAAGAAGATCGGCCTGCCGTACAGCGCCGAGCGGCACAACGACCGCGACTTCAACCTGCGCATCGGCACCAGCTACCTGAAGCTGGTGCTGGACCGCTTCGACGGCGCCCAGGCGCTGGCCGCGGCGGCCTACAACGCCGGCCCCGGCCGGCCGGCGCGCTGGCGCGACGGCCCGGTGCTGGAAGCGGCCATCTGGGCCGAGAACATCCCGTTCAACGAGACTCGCGACTACGTGCGCAAGGTGCTGCTGGGTGGCGCCGTCTACGCCCAGGTGCTGGGCCTGCCGGCCACGTCGCTGCGCGAGCGCCTGGGCGTCAGCGTCGGCCCGGCCGGCGCGCGTGAGGTCGGCGACATGCCCTCGGCGGCGGGCGATGCCGCACGCTGAATCACTGCCCCTTGGGAGGGCCGCGCCATGAGTTTGTCCGTCCTCATTCTCGGCGGCAGCGGCTTCGTCGGCCGTGCGCTGTGCGAGCAGCTGACGCGCCGGCTGGGCGCCGGCGTGCGCATCACCGTGCCCACGCGCCGCCTGCCGCATGCGCAAGGCGTGCAGAGCCTGCCGGGCGTCACGGTCGTGCAGGCCGACGTTTTCCGCGACCTGCCGGCGCTGGTGCCGGGCCATGACGCGGTGGTCAACCTGGTCGCCATCCTGCAAGGCAGCGCGGCAGCCTTCGAGCATGCACATGTGGAGCTGCCTCGGCGCCTGATCGCGTCGGGCGCGCGCCGCGCGGTCCACGTCAGTGCGCTGGGCGTGGCCGAGCATGCGCCGTCGCGCTACCTGCGCAGCAAGGCGGCCGGCGAGGGCGTGCTGCAGGTCGGCGTGCAGATGGCCGGGCTGGACCTGACCGTGCTGCGCCCGTCGCTGGTGTTCGGCCGGGAGGACCGCAGCGTCAACCTGTTCGCGCAGCTGCAACGCATGGCGCCGCTCATGCCGCTGGGCGGCGCCGACGCACGGCTTCAGCCGGTCTGGGTGCAGGACCTGGCCCGCGCGCTGGTGGCCGTGCTGCTGCGCCGAGACAGCGTCGGCCAGACCTACGAGATCGCCGGCCCGCGCGAGCTGACGCTGGCGCAGCTGGTGCGGCTGGCCGGCCGCATCGCCGGCCACGAACGGCCGGTGCTGCCGCTGCCCGGGCCGCTGGCCACGCTGCAGGCCCTGTTCATGGAATGCCTGCCTGGCGAGCCGCTGCTGTCGCGCGACAACCTGGCCTCGCTGACCGTGCCCAACGTGCCCGGCGGCGAGCTGCCGGGGCTGGCCGAACTGGGCATCCGGCCCACCGCGCTGGAGGCGGTGCTGCCCGGCTACCTGGCGCCCGGCCAGGGCGTGGCGCGGCTGGATGCGTGGCGCGCCAGGCATTGATTCGATGCGCAATGCTCATCCCGCAAGCGTCCACGCACAGCTAGGCTAGCGGTCATGAAGCTCTACATCGGCAACAAGAACTACTCATCCTGGTCCATGCGCAGCGGCGTGCTGCTGGCGGCCTTCGGCATTCCCTTCGAAGAGGTCAAGCTGCGCTTCGACTTCAGCGAGGGCTCGGAGTGGAACCGCGTCATCGCCGGCATCACACCCACCAAGCGCGTGCCGGTGCTGGTGGAGGACGACGGCTTCACGGTCTGGGACACGCTGGCCATCACCGAGTACGTCGCCGACCGCCACCCCGAGCATGCCGTCTGGCCGCGCGACGCCAGGGCCCGCGCCCGCGCGCGCAGCCTGTGCGCCGAGATGCACGCCGGCTTCACGCGGCTGCGCACGGTCTGCCCGATGAACATCGAGGCCTTCTTCCCCGACATCGGCCGCAAGCTGTGGGCGGAGGACGAGGCCTTGCGCGCCGACGTGCAGCGCCTGGATGCGGCCTGGAGCGACGCGCTGGCGGCCAGCGGCGGCGTGTTCTTGTTCGGGTCCTTCAGCGCGGTGGATGCCTTCTTCGCGCCGGTGGCCGTGCGGCTGTCGCGCTTCGGCCTGCCGCTGTCCGAGCGGGCCGCCGCCTACCGCGATGCGCTGCTGGCCCACCCGGCCGTGGAGGACTGGATCGCCGACGCGCTGCGCGAGCAGGACTACATCGCCGAGGACGAGCCCTACCGGGCATCGCGCGATGCTTGAGCTGCGCCCCTGCTGCGAACACTGCGCGGTCGCGCTGCCGCCCGAGTCTCCCAACGCCCGTATCTGCAGCTTCGAGTGCACCTTCTGCGCGGACTGCGTGGACGATCTGCTCAGCAACGTCTGCCCCAACTGCGGCGGCGGCTTCACGCCGCGGCCGGTGCGGCCCAGCCGCAACTGGAAGGGCGGTAACTTCCTCGGCGACTACCCGGCCAAGACCACGCCCAAGCACCGGCCCGTGGACCTGGACGCGCACGCACGCCTCGTTGAATCCCTGAAGGGCCTGCCGCCCGAAAGACGCTGAACCCATGTACACGCTCCACGGCTTCTCCCAATCCGGCAACACCTACAAGGTCGCGCTGACGCTGCAACTGCTGCAACAACCCTGGACCGCCCGGCACGTGCCGCTGGCCGAGTTCGCCAGCGGCCTGACGCGCACCGAAGGCTGGCGCCAGGCCGAGAACGAGATGGGCGAGGTGCCCATCCTGGAGGTGGACGGCAAGCGGCTCACGCAGTCCGCCGCCATCCTGCTGTTCCTCGCGGAGCGCCACGGCCGGTTCGGCGGCGCGAACGACGACGAGCGCCAGGACGTGCTGCGCTGGCTGTTCTTCGACAACCACAAGTTCACGAGCTACTTCGCGACCTGGCGCTTCATGAAGTCGTTCGCGCCCACCGCGCCCGACCCGGCGCTGGAGGCCTGGTTCAAGGGCCGCATCGCCAACGCCTTCGGCATCGTCGACAAGCACCTGGCCGGGCGGCCCTTCATGGTCGGCGGCGCGCCCACCATCGCCGACCTGTCGATGTGCGGCTACCTGTTCTTCCCAGTGGAGGAAAGCGGCATCGACGTGGCCGCGAGCTACCCCGCCATCGCGGCCTGGCGCGAGCGCCTCCGGGCGCTGCCTGGCTGGCAGCCGCCCTACCAGTTGCTGCCCGGCGAACAGGTCGCGCCGCGCTGGTGACTCAGGCGGCCGGCCGGCGCTCACGACGCCGGCGCAGCGGCAGCGCGGCCGCCATGGCCAGCAAGCTCAGGCTGACGATCAGGCCGCCCAGCGCCACGCCGGCTTCGCCGACGGAGGCCGACAGCCCCAGCACGGTGGCGGCATCGCTGGCGTCGTAGGCGATCCAGCCGAACAAGGCCAGGCCGGCAGCGGCCAGCATCAGGGACAGGGGGGTGGTGCGGTTCATGGGGTCTCCAGAGGGTCACGCGTCATCGCGCGAGCGCGATGCTGCCGACCGGGCCCTGAAGCGCCCAGCAGCATCCGACGAACTGCACGATCGCAGGCACAGGCCGCAACCCGATACTCCGCCCATGCCTTCCCCGCCCTTCCAGACCTACCTCGTCGGCGGCGCCGTCCGTGACCGCCTGCTGGGCCTGCCCGTGCAGGACCGCGACTGGGTCGTCGTCGGCGCGTCGCCGCAAACGCTGCTGGATGCCGGCTTCCAGGCCGTGGGCAAGGACTTCCCGGTCTTCCTGCACCCGCAGACGCACGAAGAAGTGGCCCTGGCGCGCACCGAGCGCAAGACCGCCGCCGGCTACCACGGCTTCGCCTTCCACGCGGCGCCCGACGTCACGCTGGAGCAGGACCTGGCGCGCCGCGACCTGACCATCAACGCGATGGCGGAGGACGAAGCCGGCGAGGTCATCGACCCCTACGGCGGCCGGCGCGACCTGCAGGCCAAGGTGCTGCGCCATGTGTCGCCCGCCTTCGCCGAAGACCCCGTGCGCATCCTGCGGCTGGCCCGCTTCGCGGCGCGTTTCGCGGACTTCACGATCGCCCCCGAGACCGTCGGGCTGATGCGCGACATGGTGGCCGCCGGCGAGGTGGACGCGCTCGTGCCCGAGCGCGTCTGGCAGGAACTCTCCCGCGGCCTGATGGAGAAGAAGCCCTCGCGCATGTTCGAGGTGCTGCGCGATGCGAACGCGCTGACCAGGCTGCTGCCCGAGGTGGAGGCGCTGTTCGGCGTGCCCCAGCCCGAGGCCCATCACCCCGAGATCGACGCCGGCATCCACCTGCTGATGGTGCTGGACCAGTGCGCGCTGCAGGGCGCGCCGCTGACCGTGCGCTACGCCTGCCTGTGCCACGACCTGGGCAAGGGCACCACGCGCAAGGAGGAGCTGCCCCGCCACATCGCCCACGAGGTGCGCAGCGAGAAGCTGGCGCGCAAGGTCAGCGAGCGCTGGAAGGTGCCCACCGACTGCCGCGAACTGGCCGAGCTGGTGGCGCGCGAGCACACCCATGTCCACCAGAGCGGTGCTTTTGGCGCCGAGGCCCGGCTGCGCCTGCTGGAGCGCTGCGACGCTTGGCGGCGGCCGCAGCGCTTTGCCGAGGCGCTGTGGGCCTGCGAGTGCGACGCCCGCGGCCGGCTGGGCCTGGAGGACCGGCCCTATCCGCAGCGCCAGCGGCTGCTGGACGACCTGGCCGCCACGCAGGCCGTGGATCTGGCCGCCGTCTCCGCCGAGGCCGTCGCCCGCGGCGCCAAGGGCCCGGCCATCGGCGCGGCCGTGAAGGCCGCCCGTCTGCGGGCTTTGCTTTCGTTCACCAACGCAGCCTGAAACGAATCGCTACAGTCGGCAGCTTTGCTGGCAGACAGCTAGCAGCAAGCTTGGCAAACCTGGGGCGGGGCATGAGGGTGACAGGAATCGGACGGGCGGCAGCAACGGTGCTGGCGCTGGCGACAGTGGGGCTGGCCGGTTGCGGCCAGAGTGGCAGCGCCCCGGCGCCGGCCGCGCCGCCACCGCCGGAGGTGGGCGTCGTGACCGTGGCGCCCGGCCGGGCCGACCTCGCCGTGGAACTGCCGGGCCGGCTGGAGGCCTACCGCGTGGCCCAGGTGCGCGCCCGCGCCGCCGGCATCCTGAACAAGCGGCTGTTCAACGAAGGCTCGGACGTCAAGGCCGGCCAGCCGCTGTTCGACATCGACGCCGCGCCCTACCGCGCCTCGCTGGCCAGCGCGCAGGCCCAACTGGCCCGCGCCGAGGCCAACCTGTCGCAAGCCCAGGCGCTGGCCGACCGCTATGCGCCACTGGCCAAGAGCCAGGCCGTGAGCCAGCAGGAAGCGCTGAACGCGCAGGCCGCCGCCAAGCAGGCCGCGGCCGACGTGGCCGCGGGCAAGGCGGCCGTGCAGACAGCGCAGATCAACCTGGGCCACGCCACCGTCACCGCGCCGATCTCGGGCCGCATCGGCCGCGCGCTGGTCACCGAAGGCGCGCTGGTAGGCCAGGGCGAGGCCACACCGCTGGCCGTCGTGCAGCAGGTGGACAAGCTGTATGTGAACTTCACGCAGTCGGCCGCCGAGGTGATGCGGCTGCGCCAGGCGCTGGCCGAGGGCCGGCTGCAGCGCGCGGGCAACGGCGAGGCGGCCAAGGTGCAGGTGCTGCTGGAAGACGGCAGCGTCTACGCGCATGCGGGCAAGCTGCTGTTCTCCGACCTCAGCGTGGACGCCAGCACGGGCCAGATCGCGCTGCGCGCCGAGCTGCCCAACCCGCAAGGGCTGCTGCTGCCGGGGCTGTACGTGCGCGTGCGCGTCGCCCAGGCCGAAGTGAGCGACGGCGTGCTGCTACCGCAGCAGGCGGTGGCACGCGGCCTTTCCGGCGACACGGTGCTGGTCGTCGCCGAGGACGGCACGGTCAGCTCGAAGCCGGTGAAGCTGGGCCCGCCGCAAGGCGGCAAGGCGCTGGTGCTGGGCGGCTTGAAGGCCGGCGAGAAGGTCATCGTCGACGGCCTGCAGAAGACCAAGGCCGGCGGCAAGGCGCGGCCAGTACCGGTCGCTGGACCGGCAACGGCCGCGTCCGCCCCGGCTTCCGCAGCTTCCGCGAAGAACTGACCCATGGCGCAGTTCTTCATCAACCGGCCCATCTTCGCGTGGGTCATCGCGCTGTTCATCCTCGTCATCGGCGGCGTGGCGGTCACGCAGTTGCCCATCGCGCAGTACCCGCCCGTCGCGCCGCCGGCCATCCAGGTCTCGGTCACCTACCCCGGAGCCTCCGCACAGACGCTGGAAGACGCCGTCATCAGCATCATCGAGCGCGAGATGAACGGCGCACCGGGGCTGATCTACATGGAGGCCAGCAGCCAGTCCGACGGCTCCGGCTCGCTGACGCTGAACTTCGAGCCCGGCACCAACCCCGACCTGGCGCAGGTGGACGTGCAGAACCGCCTCGCCCGCGCGACGCCGCGACTGCCGGCCAGCGTCATTCAGCAGGGCGTGCGCGTCGACAAGGCGAATCCCAACTTCCTGCTGTTCACCATCGTGTCCAGCACCAACCCGGACGTCGACACGACGGCGCTGGGTGACTATGTCGCCCGCTCGCTGCTGCCCGAGCTGCAGCGCGTGCCCGGCGTGGGCCAGGCATCCCTCTTCGGCACCGAGCGCGCGATGCGCATCTGGCTGGACCCGGCCAAGCTGGTGGGCTATCGCCTGTCGCCGGCCGACGTGAACGACGCCATCCGCGCGCAAAACGCGCAGGTGGACTCCGGCGCCATCGGCGACCTGCCCAACATCCCCGGCCAGACCGTCGCCGCGACCGTCGTCGTGCGCGGCCAGCTCAGCACGGCCGAGCAGTTCGGCAACATCGTGCTGCGCGCCAATGCCGACGGCTCCACCGTGCGGCTCAAGGACGTGGCCCGCGTGGAGCTGGGCGCCCAGGCCTACACGGGCCGCATCACGCGGCTGAACGGCCAGCCGTCGGTGGGCATCGGCGTGCAGCTGGCGCCGTCGGCCAATGCGCTGGAGACGGCCCAGCTGGTGAAGACGCGGCTGAAGGAACTGCAGCCCTACTTCCCGTCGGGCGTGAAGGCGCAGATCCCGTTCGACAGCTCGCTGTTCATCGACATCTCCATCTCGCAGGTCGTCGAGACGCTGATCGAGGCCGTGGCGCTGGTGTTCCTCGTGATGTTCCTGTTCCTGCAGAACATCCGCTACACCATCATTCCCACGCTGGTCGTGCCCATCGCGCTGCTGGGCAGCTTCGCGACGCTGCTGGCTTTGGGCTTCTCCATCAACGTGCTGACGATGTTCGGCATGGTGCTGGTCATCGGCATCGTCGTGGACGACGCCATCGTCGTCGTCGAGAACGTCGAGCGCATCATGAGCGAGGAAGGCTTGTCGCCCCTCAAAGCCACGCGCAAGGCGATGACGCAGATCTCCGGCGCCATCGTCGGCGTGACGGTGGTGCTGATCTCGGTGTTCGTGCCGATGGCCTTCTTCAGCGGCGCCATCGGCAACATCTACCGCCAGTTCGCGGCGGTGATGGTCAGCTCCATCGCGTTCTCGGCCTTCCTGGCCTTGTCGCTGACGCCCGCGCTGTGCGCCACGCTGCTCAAGCCCGTGCAGGCCGGCCACCACCACGAGAAGCGCGGCTTCTTCGGCAAGTTCAACCGCGGCTTCGCGCGCACGGCCAAGGGCTACGAAGGATGGGTGGCCAAGCTCATCCACCGCGGCGGGCGCATGTTCATCGTCTACCTCGCCGTCATCGGCGCGGCGGTGCTGCTGTTCCGCAACCTGCCCACGTCGTTCGTGCCCAATGAAGACCAGGGCAGCATCCTCGTCAATGTGCAGCTGCCGCCCGGCGCGACGCGCGAGCGCACGCTGGCCGTCATGGAGCAGGCCGAGGACTACCTGCTGAAGCAGCCCGAGGTCGAGAGCATGGTCAGCGTGGTGGGCTTCAGCTTCGCCGGCTCGGGTCAGAACGCGGGCCTGGGCTTCGTCACGCTGAAGCCCTGGGACGAGCGCCCCGGTGCCGATCACAGCGCGCAGGCCCTGGTGCAGCGCAGCTTCCCGGCGCTGGCCAAGATCCGCGACGCGACCATCTTCCCGGTCAGCCCGCCGCCCATCCGCGACCTGGGCCGCGCCAACGGCTTCGCGTTCCGGCTGCAGGACCGCAGCGGCACGCACACGCGCGCCGAGCTGCTGGCCGCGCGCAACCAGCTGCTGGCCGCCGCCGCCAAGAACCCGCTGCTGGCCGCCGTGCGCCCGGACGGCCTGGAAGACGCCGCCCAGCTGGAGCTGCAGCTGGACCGCGAACGCGCGCTGGCGCTGGGCGTGCCCATCGCCGCCATCAACGCGGTGCTGGGCACGTCGCTGGGCTCCAGCTACATCAACGACTTCCCCAACGCCGGCCGGCTGCAGCGCGTCGTCGTGCAGGCCGAGGCGAATGCGCGCATGCAGCCCGAGGACCTGCTGAAGCTGAACGTGCTGAACACGTCCGGCCAGCCGGTGCCGCTGGCCTCGTTCGCCACCAGCCGCTGGATCACCGGCCCGCTGCAGACCGTGCGCTACAACGGCTACGCGACGCTGCGCATCGCCGGCGAGCCGGCCAAGGGCGTGTCCACCGGCACGGCCATGGCCGAGATGGAGAAGCTGGCCGCCGCGCTGCCGGAAGGCTTCGGCTACGAGTGGACGGGCCAGTCGCGCGAGGAGAAGCTGTCGGGCTCCACCGCCTTCATCCTGTTCGGCTTCTCGCTGCTGGCCGTGTTCCTGTGCCTGGCCGCGCTGTACGAGAGCTGGAGCATCCCGCTGGCGGTGCTGCTGGTCGTGCCGCTGGGCGTGCTGGGCGTCGTGCTCGGCGCCAACATCCGAGGCCTCGAGAACGATGTCTATTTCAAGGTCGGCATGATCACCATCATCGGCCTGTCGGCCAAGAACGCGGTGCTCATCATCGAGTTCGCGAAGGACCTGCAGGCGCACGGCAAGAGCGTGTTCGAGTCCGTCATCGAGGCGGCCCACCTGCGCTTCCGCCCCATCGTCATGACGTCGCTGGCCTTCATCCTCGGCGTGCTGCCGCTGGTGCTGGCCAGTGGTGCCGGCTCGGCCAGCCAGCGTGCCATCGGCACCGGCGTGATGGGCGGCATGATCACCGCGACCACGCTGGCCGTGCTGTTCGTGCCGGTGTTCTTCGTCGTCGTGAGGCGCTTCTTCCCCGTCAGCGAAAGGCAGCGCAGGCGCGATGCCCACGAGGCCGAGGAAGACAACGGAGGCCAGGCATGAAGCAAGCCCTGACCCTCGCTGCCGCCGCCGTGCTGCTGGCCGCCTGCGCCGGCCCTGAGCCCAGGAAGCCCACGGCTGCCGAGGCCGCCCAGGCTGCACTGCCGGCCACCGCCTTCCCGAATCCCGGCGGCACTGGCACGCCAGCCGCCGCGCTGCCCTGGGCGCAAGCCTTCCAAGGTGCGCGGCTGCAGCGGCTGATCCCGCTGGCGCTGGCCAACAACCGCGACCTGCGCGTGGCGGCGGCCAGCATCGAGGCCGCGCGCGCCACCGCCGCGGCGCGCGATGCCGACCTGTGGCCCACGGTGAATGCCGGCGTCACCGGCACGCGTTCGTCCACGACCAGCAGCTACCAGGCCGGCCTGCAGGTCACCGCCTGGGAGCTGGACTTCTTCGGTCGGCTGCGCAGCGCCGGCACCGCCGCGCAGGCGCAGCTGTTGGCCGCCGAGGCCAACCAGCAGGCCGTGCGCAATGCGCTGGTCGCCGCCATCGCGACGACCGAGATCGCGCTGCAGGCCGACGAGGCACTGCTGCAGATCACGCGCGACACGCTGGCCAGCCGCGAGCAGTCGCTGGGCCTGATCCGCCAGCGCTTCGAGGGCGGCATCGCCAGCGAGCTGGACCTGCGTGCGGCGGAATCCGCGCTTCAGGCCGCCCGCGTGGCGCTGGCGCAGACGCAGCGCCAGCGCGCGCTGGACCAGAACGCGCTGGTGCTGCTGCTGGGCTCGGCGCTGCCGGCCGACCTGCCCGCGCCCACGGGCCTGCTGGCCGACTTCGAGCCGCTGGCCGAACTGCCGGCCGGTGTTCCCGCCGACGTGCTGACGCGCCGGCCCGACCTGCGCCAGGCCGAGGCGCAGCTCGCCGCGACCGACGCCAACATCGCCGCCGCCCGCGCCGCCTTCTGGCCGCGCATCACGCTGACCGGCAGCGTCGGCACGGCCAGCAACGAGCTGTCCGAGCTGTTCAGCAACTCGGTGTGGAGCTTCACGCCGCAGCTGCTGCAACCGCTGTTCGACGCCGGCCGCAACCGCGCCAACCTGGCCGCCGCGCGCGCGCAGCGCGATGCGGCGACCGCGCAGTACGAAAAGGTCATCCAGAGTGCGTTCCGCGACGTGGCTGACGCGCTGGCCGGCCGCACGACCTTGAGCGAGCAGCGCACGGCGCAGGCCGCGCTGGTGGACGCCGAGGCCCGCCGCCTGGCGCTGGCCGAGGAGCGCTACCGCGCCGGCGTCTCCAGCTCGCTGGAGGTGCTGGACGCGCAGCGCTCGCTGTTCGCCGCCCGCCAGGCACTGGTGCAGGTGCAGAGCCTGCGCGCGCAGAATCTCGTCGCCGTCTACCGAAGCCTGGGCGGAGGGAACTGATCCATGCACCGCCTCGCGCTCGCCGTTGTTGCCCTGTTGACCCTGCTGCCCGCAGCCCACGCCCAGGACACGCTGCGCGAGCGCATCAAGGAACGCATGGAGCAGCGCCGCGCGGACAAAGGCGGCCTGCAGGAGCTGCAGGTGCAGGGCCGCAAGGTGCTGGTCCATCTGCCCAAGGGCTTTGACGCCGCCAGGCCCGCGCCGCTGGTGCTGGCCTTCCACGGCGGCGGCGGCCATGCGGAGCACATGGCCGAGAACTACGGCCTCACGCAGAAGGCCGACGAGGCCGGCTTCGTCGTCGCGTTTCCCAACGGCTACAGCAAGCTGCCTGGCGGACGCTTCGCCACCTGGAATGCCGGCGGCTGCTGCGGCGACGCGCGCGACAAGGGCAGTGCCGACGTGGGCTTTGCGCGCGCCGTCGTGGCCGCCGTGCAGGCCCGCTTCAAGACCGACCCGGCCCGCGTGTTCGCGACCGGCATGTCCAACGGCGGCATGATGAGCCATCGGCTGGCCTGCGAGGCGGCCGATGTGTTCCGCGCCGTCGCCGCCGTGGCCGGCACCGATGCCACGGCCAGCTGCACGCCCAGCAAGCCCATTCCCGTGCTGCACATCCACGCCAAGGACGACACCCACGTACTGTTCAACGGCGGCGCCGGCCCCGACGCCTTCCGCGACACCAGCAAGGTGATGGACTTCGTGTCCGTGCCCGAGACCATCGCGCGCTGGACCAAGCGCAACCAATGCATCGCCGCGCCGCAGCGCACGCTGGACAAGCCCGGCGCCTACTGCGAGACCACCGGCGGCTGCTCTGGCGGCGTGCAGGTGCAACTGTGCGTCACCGAGGGTGGCGGCCACTCCTGGCCCGGCGCCGACATGCAGCGCCGCGGCAAGTCACCCTCCCAGGCGCTGGACGCCAACGACGAGATCTGGCGCTTCTTCCAGGCCGCGGCCGGTCGCTGATTTTGTTTTACTAAACAAATTTTCCAAACTAAACTTCGTGGAATCGATTCCACGCTGTGCGAACTCTCCATGCGCCTGTTGACCGCCTCCCTGCTGCTCGCCGCCAGCCTCGGTGCCCACGCCGGCCCGCCGGCCATCTACGACGAAGGCGCCGATGCCAAGGCCGCCATCACCGCCACGCTGGCGGAGGCCGACAAGGCCAGGCTGCCGGTGTTGGTCGTCTTCGGCGCCAACTGGTGCGGCGATTGCCGCATGCTGGACGCGACCTTCAAGTCCGGCCCCAGCGCGCCGCTGATTGCCAAGAGCTTCAAGGTCGTCAAGGTGGACGTAGGCCGCTTCGACCGCAACGTGGACATCGCCGAGCGCTACAAGGTGCCACTGAAGAAGGGCATCCCCGCCGTGGCCGTGCTCTCGCCGCAAGGCAAGCTGTTGTATGCGACCGAGGGCGGCGAGCTGGCCAACGCACGCAAGATGGGCGACCAGGGCGTGCTGGACTTCTTCACGCAGATCACGGCGTCCGCCAAGTGAGCGCGCCGTCCCTGAAGGGCGCAGCCGTCGCGCTGCGCGTGCAGTTTTTCGTCATGGGCGTGCTGTTCGCCTCCTGGGGTGTGCATGTGCCCACCGTCAAGGCGCACTACGGGCTGGGCGAGCAGGGCGTGGCACTGGCCATGCTGGCCAGTGGCGTCGGCGCACTGGCGGCGCTGGCGCATGCGGGGCGCATCGTGGGCCGCTGGGGGCCCCGCGTCATCGCGGCCGTCATGGGCTGCGCCAGCGCGGCCTCGGTCGCCGCCCTGATCGCGACGCCGCACTATGCGGCGCTGATCCTGGCCATGCTGGTGTTCGGCAGCGCCGGCAGCCTGTTCGACGTATCGCTGAGCACCGAGGCCAGCGAGATCGAACGCCAGACCGGCCAGCCGCTGATGAGCGGCTTCCACGGCATGTTCAGCGTAGGCGGCATGGTGGGCGCGGGCTTCGGCGCCGCGGCCCCCTCGCTGAGCCTGACACCGCAAGGCCACCTGCTGGTGGCCACCGGCCTGAGCGCCGCGGCCGTGCTGCTGGCCGCACGCTCCATGCTGCCGCTGCCCGAGCAGCACGACGAGGCCGCGCATCACCCGCTGAGCCTGCCACGCGGCCCCTTGCTGCTGCTGGGCGTGCTGGCCGCCATGGGCCTGATCGCCGAGGGCGCCATCTACGACTGGAGCGTGCTGTTCATGAAGCAGGACCGCGCCACCGACGCCAGCACCGCCGCGCTGGCCTATGCCAGCTTCAGTGCCGCGATGGCGGCCGGCCGTTTCGGCGGCGACTGGGTGCGCGCCCGCGTGAAGCCGCGCCGGCTGATGCGCGCCAGCGGCGTGCTGGCCGCTGCCGGCATGGCACTGGTGCTGGCGGTGAACTCGCCAGCTGTCTCACTGGCCGGCTTCGCGCTGGTGGGACTGGGGCTGTCCAACGTCGTGCCCATGCTGTTCAGTGCGGCCTCGCAGGTACCGGGCATCTCGCCGGCACACGGCATCGCGGCCGTGTCCGGCGTGGGCTACCTGGGCATGATGGCCGGCCCGCCGCTGATCGGCCTCATTGCCGAGCACTCGTCGCTGACCGTGGGGCTGGTGGTGGTGATCGCGTTCGCGGTGTTCATGGCGGCGTCGGCAAAGCGGGCGCTGCGGGGCTGAATCACTCAGCGGCCCTTGCAGTCGCAGGCAGCGCCAGGAACGGTGGCGATCAGCACCGCGTTCTCCGTCGTCACCAGCAGTTGGTTGGGCCCCAGATGGCCAGCCCGCACGCATTGCGCAGGGTGGGCGCGGTCCCGAGGCGCGTCGTGGGCTCGCAGGCGTTGCCCAGCACCGTGCTCACCTCCATTGCGTCGGCCGCCAGGCTCAAGAGGTGACCAAACGTCGCCTCGGCCGCGGGTCTGTCATGCCCGGCGGGCGAGGTGCCTTGCCCCGCAATGGTCGTCACCATGCCGGACGGCGTGAGCCGGCGGACGACGCCACTCCAATAGCTGATGTCTTGGGCCAGCAGCAGGTTGAGCGAGCCGCCGGCGTTGCTGACGTTCACACGGAACTTGACCCCCTGCTCGCCAGCGAGCACGACGTCGGTGGTGTAGGTCGTCGGCGTGGCGCCAGCAATGCCCTGCCAGCCAGAGCCGTTGTCGCGCTGCCATTGATAGCTCGTGGCCGCGTCCGCCATGACGGCGAAGCTGCGCGGGCAGTCAGCTCGACGGTCTGTGCAGCGGGTTGCGTGACGATCTTGACGACCGCAGGCAGCGGCGTGGGTGGCGGGCTGGAGGTATCGCTGCCACCACCGCCACATGCGGCCAAGGCCAGCGCCATTGCTATCGCCACACCGGCTTGCCGCATGCGAAGGGCGGCTACTGTCAAATGCCCATCGATTCCTCACCTTGATGCCTACGGGTCGAAGGGCTCGCATGCCCTCACCGCACGATGATCGTTTGATAACGGAAATTGTCCCAGTCACGCGCCGAGCCCTGGTCTTTCACAAAGAAGCCGAGGTCGTAGGTCCCCGGCTCCTGCGGCGTCCATGTCAGCCGATTGGAAGGCGCGTAAGACACGGCGGTGCTCCATTCGTTCTTGAACTTCACCGACAGGCTGTAGAGCTTGACACCGCCCAGCCCACCCGCCGAGGCCAGTTGGATAGAAACCGGCTTGCCCACCTGGGCATCCTGCGGGCTCACCGAGATGGATGTGAACTTGAGCAATGCGTTCATCGAATCGATCTTTGCGGCCCACTTCTTCTCGTACTTCTGAAGGACTGCACTTGGCGCAACGGAGTTCAGCGCATGCAGCAGGTGGACGTGGATGCCCAGGTAGTCCGGCGCCACATAGGGCGGAACCTTGAGGACCAGATGCGCCAGGTCATAGGTCGAGTAACCGTCCACATCGTGCAGTGGCAGGAGCTTGTCCAGCGTGCGCATGCCGTCCTTGAAAGCCTGGGCAGCCTGCGCCTTCGAGCCCGATTCGCTCATGGACCAGTCGTAAACCCCCAGCAGGGCATACATGTAGCCATTGAGGGTGTAGTCGATCGGGTTCGCCGGATATTCCGGGAAGAAGATGTACCGCAGCAGCGACGGATCAAGCGTTGCCATGGAGGTCCGCGATCCGCCAGCACTCACGGGCGTCATCAGGTTGGCAAACGCCAGTTCGCCGGCGCGACGATAGCGCTCGTCGTTCTTCAGCTGCACTGCCCGCGCAAAGACGCTGAGCGCATTGCCCTGCGCCATGGCGCTGACCCAGCCATCGGGCAGCGTGGTTTGCCGGTGCTGTCGCGACGGATAGGGAAACCCGCCATTCGACGACTGAAGCTCCAGCAACTTGTCCACCGCCGCGAAGAACGGCGCCCGTGCCGTCTCGTCGCCCGCCAGCAGCCGGCCATACATCGTCAGGCCGAAGTGCGACAAGGTGACCGTATTCCAGTACAGCTTGTCGCCGTCGCGGACCTGCGGCAGCCCTGAGGCGTGGATGACCACCTCACCATCGTCCGTGAACTTGCGCCACACGCCCCAATTGAGATAGTCACCGAAGGGTTTGTACTGCTGCAGGTACGACACGTAGGACGGGTCATGGAAACGCCCGGAAGTCCCTTCGAACCGGTCATAGAGCTCATCGACGACCTGCGGCGTGGCGGCGTAGGTGGGCCAGTTCTCGGGCGCATCGACCGTCAGCGACACGGCCCTGGACAACTCGCCACCCTTGCCACTGCATGACATCGCATAGACCACGTCACCGGCACTCCTGGGGGCAAGTTGCATCGATCCTGCGGGAGGATGATCGCCGCTGATGCCTTGAGTGCCCCGGCATGACGTCGCATTGCTGGAAGTCCAGCTGAGCGTGACCTCAGCCCCCGCAGCGACCCATGGCGCAGAAAGCTCGAGGCTCATCGTCGGAGCCGCCTCGGGACGGCTTGCACTTCCACCCCCGCATCCTGCGGTCGACACCAAGGCGATGACCCAAGCCGAGTGCCCCATCACGGATGACCGATCGACCTTTCTCTTCATCTTGCAACTCCCGGTCCGCCCGCCAATCGAAACCACAACGGCCGTCGGCGAGAAAAGATTGCAGCCTAACTTATCCATGCAATGAGCTAACTACAAAGATGGGCGTCACCATCCAGCACCGGCCATCACCACCCAGAAACAAACGAAACATCGCGACGTCCGCAGCGAAACGCCCATGAGACAACCGACGGGAAGACTGCGACAACCATGTCGCACACCGTCGTTCCAGATGTCGTTCAGACCGCCCGCCGCCACCGGTCACGCGCGGTGCGAGAACTGGGCATGGCCTGCATCGCCCACCTGCTGCTCTTCAGCGGCGCCGTGCTGTGGTGGCTGGACCGCAGCGGCGCGCCTGCGGACCTCTGGACGCTGGTCGTCGGCGCCCTGCTACCGCTGGCCGCCCTCGCGCTGGCCTGCCAGAGCACAGCCGATTCGCGGCAGTACGCGCTGAACATGGTGGCGGCCACCTTGATGCTGCCCCTGCTGCTGCTGTTCTGGGTCGGCTCGGTCGACGACGGCGCTCCCGGTGCCCCGCCCGCCGCTGCGTCGCTTGATGCGCAGGCGCTGTACAACGGTGCCGCGTCGGTCGCGGACGCCGACATGCGCGGCGGCACCATCGCGCTGCTGCGCTCGGGCCGGTTTGCCGACGGCAGCGAGCTGCGGCTGTCACGCTTCTCCGATGTGCAGACCGCCCGCAACCAGGTCGGGATGCTGGTGCAGGCCATGCCGGCCGAGCCCTTCGCCGAAGCGGGCCGCAGGGGCTCGCGCCTGCTCGGTACGGGCGTGGGAATGACGCAGCTGCTGATCGAGCGACACGGCGCCGATCTGCTGGAGGTGCGCGCCAGCGACCTCAGCCAGGCACTGGCGCGCCTGGTCGCGCAGCGGGTGCCCCCCGCCGCCAGAAGACGTGGCGCCGCCGAGCGTCGAAGTGGTCAAACGCTGGCCGCCGCTCGCCGGCATGGCCGTCGTCCATGTTCTCGTGTTTGTCGCACTGATCGCCTGGGCCGGCCCCCACCTCACCCGCATCCCGGCGCTGCACGGCGCGGCGGTCGCGACGCCGGGCGAGTTGCGTGCGCGGCTGCTGTCGCTGGCCCGCCCGATCGGCCCGTTCGACATCACCGAGCTGGAACTGGACGGCGCACGCGCGCTGCGCGTCGATGCCTCGACCGGCCCGGGCCGCACCCACCACATCACACTGCACATCAATGCCCGCCACAGACAAGTGCGCGTGCAAGAGACGCAGGCACTCCACGGCGATGCCCCGCTGGACGACGACGGTGCAGGCCTGCGTGGCGCAGGCGACGACGGCACGGCCCCGACGCGGCCCGATGCCCGGCAGCTGTGGTCGCTGGCGCTGCAGACCACCCTGGTCCAGCCATCCCGGCTGGCCGACGTGCCGCTGCGCCTGCGCTCGTGCCAAGCCGAGTTGCCGCCGGGCTACGCCCTCGCGCTCGACGGCGAAGACGTGCTCACCGCGCTGTGCGCGCTGGTCACCCGTTCAGGCTGGCACTGGCAGCCGCACCTGCTGGGCCGCCACTTCCGAAACACCGCCGTCCACGGCGCCCGACCATGACCTCCGTCCACCCCTTGCTGCCGCTGCTGGTGGCCGTCTTGATGCTGGAGGCGCCCCGCGCTCACGCCGCGACTGGCGAGGCCACGCAAGACCTCCGCATGGCGGCCGACAGCGCGCCCTTCCGCGACGCCGCCGACGCGCTCGTCGCGCACGCCATGGCCGGTGACATGGACGCCACGCAGCTGATGCTGAGCCGCCAGTTGGTCGGCCGCATCGGCGGCACGGCGGCCCGCCAGTTGCTGCAGGCGCAAATCCTGCCGTTCTTCCAGCGCGGCCGCCAATCCGGCGGTCCGGTCACGGTCACGCAGACCACCGACGCTTCGGGCCAGCCGGGCTTTGCGTTCTACATGTGGATGCAGTCCGCACAGACGTCCAGGGCACGCCCCTTCACCAGCTACGTCGTCAAGGAGCAGGGCCGGCCCGCAATCGCCAACATCGTGCTCAACCGGTTGGTCGAAGGCCGCCATCGATGAATCGAGCCATGAGATCCCCGGCCTGGCTCTGCACCGCGACGGTCAGCTTCGCAATTGCCTCTTTCGCGACCGAAGCCAAGACCTTCGTCACGCAACTGCGTCAGGCCGCGGTCCGTCCCGACGGTGCTGCCCTGGTTGACATGATCTTGGCGAACGACGAGCCGGAAGGCTCAGCTCACCGCTTCCGCTTCGGAAGGCGCTCTGCTTTCCGATCGAGCGAACAGCAGCGCGGCCAACTGCTCGGCCACGTCATTGTCAAAACTCATCAGCAAATCGGAAGGCTGGCCTGCAGCTGCGGCCCGCAGGACTTCAGCCACACGGGCTTGCTGGACGTCGGTCGCCCGCCGCCCGAGTTTGGCCTCCAGTACCGCGACGGTCTCGTTGCGCAGGCGGTTTGAACCCAGCACCTGCCACGCGTAATCGACCTCGTAGCGTTCCACAGCGTCCTTCAGGCTCTCGCCGTCCGACCGCGACTCCTGCGCAAAGCCGTTCAGCGTGCGGGTACAGAGGCTCCGGGTGACAAGCGCCAGCAGTTCGTCGTGCACGAGGTCATTCAAAGCGGCCACGGGTGGATCCTTGCTACATCAATCAACCCACGGGAATTGAAGCTGCCGCAGGCCCATGGGCGGACCAGCGAACACCGGCACCAGGGCCGAAGCGGAGCCCAGAAAGCAAAAGCCCCTGACTCTGTTCAGAATCAGGGGCCTGCAATCTTGGTGGCCTGGGGCGGAATCGAACCACCGACACGCGGATTTTCAATCCGCT
>CBFGPX010000053.1:0-19995 GCA_965650725.1 uncultured Comamonadaceae bacterium
GTTCCAGCAGATCAGCGCGGCGGGAGCCTCACTTGAAGCTCAGCGCCCACTTGGCCAGCGTCTCCGCTTCAGCGGGGGAGACGGCGTTGGGGGGCATCACCATCTCGCCCCAAGCGCCCTTGCCGCCCTTGATGATCTTCTCGGAAAGCTTCTTGACGGCATCCTTGTCCTTGGCGTATCGGGCGGACACGTCTTTGAAGGAGGGGCCAACCACCTTCTTGTCGACCGAGTGGCAGGCCATGCACATCTTCTTCTGCGCCAGCTCCTGACTGGCAAACGCGGCTGCGGGGGCGATCAGGGCGAGGCTGAGGATCAGGGCTTTCATGCGTTCCTTTCCGAACGTTGGACTACAGTGACCAGGAAGATACCTGAAGTGAAGGAGAGGCCGCATGGCATTCATCTTGGTCGGCGTGCTCTTTGTGCTGCTGCGCCTGGGCGGTTGGGTGGAATTCCACAAGGACCCGGTGTGGGCCTGGTGCATCGTGCTGGCGCCGTTCGGGCTGGCCATGCTGTGGTGGGCCTGGTCGGACGCCAGCGGCTACACGCAGCGCAAGGCCATGCAGTCGCTGGACGCCAAGAAGGAGGCGCGCCGCCAGCAGCAGATGGAGGCCTTGGGCCAGGCCCGCCCAGGCGACAAGAAGCGTCGCTGAGGCCCTGGCTATGATGCCGGCCGCTCTGCTTTCCTGTGCCACCACATGCTGGTTCATCCCCAGTTCGACCCCATCGCCCTGCGTCTCGGCCCGCTGGCCGTGCACTGGTACGGCATCACCTACCTGATCGCCTTCGGCCTGTTCCTGTGGTTGGCCGCGCGCCGCGCGCGCATGCCCCAACACTCGGCCGTTGGCTGGACCAAGCAGGACGTCGATGACGTGCTGTTCTACGGCGTGCTGGGCGTGGTGCTGGGCGGGCGCCTGGGCTACTGCTTCTTCTACAAGCCGGCCTACTACCTGCAGCACCTGCCCGAGGTACTGGAAGTCTGGAAGGGCGGCATGTCCTTCCACGGCGGCCTGCTGGGCGTGCTGTTCGCGCTGTGGCTGTTCGGCCGCCGCCGCGGGCGCAGCTTCTTCCAGGTGACGGACCTGATCGCGCCTTGCGTGCCCACCGGCATCATGGCCGTGCGCCTGGGCAACTTCCTGAATGGCGAGCTGTGGGGGCGCCCGGCGCCGGCCGATCTGCCCTGGGCCATGGTGTTCCCGCAGGCCAACGATGGCGGCATCGCTCGTCATCCGTCCCAGCTCTACCAGGCGGCCGGCGAAGGCTTGCTGCTGTTCATCGTGCTGTGGCTGTACGCGCGCCAACCGCGCGCCACCGGACAGATCTCCGGCGTCTTCATGATGGGCTACGGCTCGCTGCGCTTCGTGGCCGAGTACTTCCGCGAGCCCGATGACTTCCTGGGTCTGCGCGCACTGAACTGGAGCCAGGGTCAGTGGCTGAGCCTGCCGATGATCCTGGCCGGCGTGGCCATCTTCGTCTGGGCAACCCGGCGCAATCAGAGACCGGCATGAGGCAGATCTTTCTCGACACCGAAACCACCGGCCTGGAGGCGGAGCGGGGCGACCGCATCATCGAAGTGGCGGGCGTGGAAATGGTCAACCGGCAACTGACCGGCCGCAACCTGCACATCTACATCAACCCCGAGCGTGCCAGCCACGAAGACGCGCTGCGCATCCACGGGCTGACCGAGCAGTTCCTGGCCGACAAGCCCAAGTTCGCCGAGATCGTCGACGAGCTGCTGGACTTCGTGGCCGGCGCACAACTCGTCATCCACAACGCGCCCTTCGACATTGGCTTTCTCAACGCCGAGCTGAAGCGCCTGAACCGCGGCGTGCTGACCGACCACGTGTCCGGTGTGCTGGACACGCTGGTCATGGCGCGCGAGATGTTCCCCGGCAAGGCCAACTCGCTGGACGCGCTGTGCCGGCGGCTGGAAGTGGACAACTCCAAGCGCCAGTTGCACGGCGCGCTGATCGACACGACGCTGCTGGCCGACGTCTACATCCGCCTGACGCGCGGCCAGGACGCGCTGCTGGTGGACGACCATGGCGACAACCCGGCCGGCGATGCCGAGGCCGCGCTGGAGGTCGTGGACCTGAGCCGTTTCGAGCTGCCCGTGCTGCGCGCCAGCGACGCCGAGATCGCTGCCCATGCCAAGCTGCTGACCGACCTGGACAAGGCTGCTGGCGGCGCCTGCAAATGGCGAGTTCTCGAACCCGCCCAACCCGTGGCATAATCGCGGGCTTCCCGGAAGCGGGGCTGCAAGCCGAACGCAAGTTCAGCGGCATTCAGGGCGGTTAGCTCAGCGGTAGAGCACTGCCTTCACACGGCAGGGGTCGCAGGTTCGAACCCTGCACCGCCCACCAGAAAGTTCCTCAAACCCGGCCTCGTGCCGGGTTTGTTGTTTCTGCGGTCTGCATGAACCTTTGGCGGCCCGGCAGGTACATAGACGTCTATGCGTTTGTCCAAGTGGCCATTTCAACGACGTCAGCCCGAGGCGGGAGACCCTGTCGCAGCTGCCGAAGCGCTGGAGCTGGCGCTGCTCGACGGCGTGAAGCGAGGGCGCCTGGCGGACTTCGAGAAGCTCTACCGGCTCTATCACCCGCGGCTGTCGCGCTTCCTGTCCCACATGCTGCGCCAGCCGGAGCTGGTCGAGGAGGTGCTGGATGACACCTTGCTGGTGGTGTGGCAGGGGGCGGACACCTTCGGCGGACGCAGCAAGCTGTCCACCTGGATCTTCGGCATCGCCTACCGCAAGGCCTTGAAGGCCCTCGACCGGCGGGACCTGCCCGTCGAGGCCGGCGAAGGCGAGGAGCCCGTCGATCCCGCCGCCGGCCCCGACCAGCAGCTGAACCTGGCGCAGTTGCGCCGCCGCCTGCAAGGTGCGCTGGCCGAACTGTCGCCCGAGCACCGCGCCGTCGTGGAGCTGTGCTACTTCAGCGACATGGCCTATGGTGAGATCGCCGAAGTCGTCGGCTGCCCGCCGGAGACCGTGAAGACGCGGATGTTCTATGCGCGGCGTCGGCTGCGCACGCTGCTGGACGACCTGTCCGGCTTGGGAGTCTGAAGATGAGTGTCGTCGTGCCCCTGGATGTCGATGAGCATGCCCAGGTCCAGGCCTTGCTGCCCTGGTACGTCCGCGGCCAGCTGGATGCGGACGAGATGAGCCTGGTGCGCCAGCACCTGCAGAGCTGCGAGCGCTGCCGCATCGAGCTGGCGGCCGAGCCCGCGGTGCAGACCCTGCTGGGTGCGGCACTGCCGGCGGCCGCGGGCGATGCCGACCGCGGCTTTGCGCGCCTGCGTGAACGGCTGGTGCCGCGCGAGGCCGCGCGTGCGCCGCGCTGGATGCCCTGGGCCCTGGGCCTGCAGGGCGCGGCGCTGGTGGCGGTGCTGGCGCTGTGGCTGCACGACCGGCCGGCCGAGCCGGCCTACCAGGGCCTGTCGGCCGGTAGCGCGGTGGCCGCGGCGGACGCGCTGGTGATGTTCCGCCCGGAGGTGAGCGAGCAGGAGCTGCGCGCGCTGCTGCACGCCCAGGGCGCCAGCATCGTGGCCGGGCCCACCGAGACCGGTGCCTACCAGCTGCGCCTGCCGGCCGCGTCGCTGGACGGCCTGCGCCGCTCGCCGCTGGTGCGGCTGGCCGAGCCGCTGCAGCCGGGCGCCGGCCGATGAGAGTCATCGCCTGGGCCCTGTGTGCCCTCGTGCTGCTGCTGGGCCTGGCAGCGCCTGCGCAGGCCCAGTCGGACGAGGTCGAGCGCCAGCTGCTGGTGATGCTGCAGTTGCCCAAGCCGCATTTCCGCCCCGACGGTGCCTACGCGGGCGCCTATGGCACGGCGGTCGGGCGGCAGGCGCGCCAGCGCCTGGCGCAGGAACTGGCCCGCAGCCATGGGCTGGCGCTGCGCAGCGACTGGCCCATGCCGCTGCTGGGTGTGGACTGCTTCGTGCTGCGGCTGCCGGCCGGCGATGCGCGCTCGCCCGCCGAACTGGCCGACCGCGTGGCACAAGACCCCCGCGTCGCCTGGGCCCAGCCCATCCAGCTCTACCAGGCCCAGTCGGCCGTGCAGGAGCCGCTGTACCCGGCCCAGCCCGTCGCCCAGCGCTGGCAGCTGGCCGAGCTGCATCGCCTGAGCACCGGCCGCGGCGTCAAGGTGGCGGTGATCGACAGCGGCGTGGAGGCCCGTCACCCCGACCTGGACGGCCAGCTTGCATCGATTGCGAACTTCGTCGATGCCCAACCCACGCCGGCCGAGCGGCATGGCACGGCCGTGGCCGGCATCATTGCCGCGCGGGCCGACAACCAGCAGGGCATCGCCGGCGTCGCGCCCGGCGTGCGGCTGCTGGGCCTGCGGGCCTGCTGGCAGGCCGCCGACCAGCGCACGCTGTGCGACAGCCTCAGCCTGGCCAAGGCGCTGCATGCGGCGGTGCTGGACGGCGCCCACATCATCAACCTCAGCCTGGGCGGCCCGCCGGACCGCTTGCTGTCGGCGCTGCTGGACCAGGCGCTGGCACGCGGCATCGCCGTGGTGGCCGCGCAGCCGCTGCGGCCCGATGCCTTCCCGGCCGCCCACCCCGGCGTGCTGGTGGTCGGCGGCGCGCCGCCCGCGCCCAGCGGCGGCGTGGTGGCGCCGGGCCGCGACATCCCCACCACCGTGCCGGGCGGCGGCTGGTCGCTGGTGAGCGGCTCGTCCTTTGCGGCCGCCCATGCCAGCGGCCTGCTGGCGCTGTTGCGCGAGCGCGACCGCCAGGCCTGGCGCGGTGGCGTGGCGCGCACGCTGGTGACGGCGCTGGGAGGGCAGATCGACAGCTGCGCCTCGCTGGCGCGGCACTTGGGCGGCGCCCGGCCGTCCTGCCAGGCGATGGGGCAGACTCTCGACTGATGCCCTTCCCGCACCGGATCGCCACCACGCTGCTCGCCTCATGTCTCGGCTGCGCCCTGCCGGCCCGGGCGGACTGGGGCGGCACGCTGGCGCTGCTGTCGGACGGCCTGGAGCGCGGCGTTTCCTACAGCGGCGGCCGCCCGCAGGCCGTGCTGGGCCTGGCCTGGGACGGGGCCCAAGGCCGCTACGCCGGGCTGCAGCTGACGCACAGCCGCTTCTGGGGCGGCCGGCGTTCCGCCTGGTTGCAGGCCTATGCGGGCCAGGTGGTGGAACTCATCCCCGGTCTGGATGCCGAGGCCGGCCTGCGCGTGCACCGCTTCCCGTCGCTGGGCCACTACGACTTCGCCGAGGCCTATGTGGGCCTGCTGGCCGAGCGCTGGCAGCTGCGCCTGCACCATGCGCCCGATTACTACGGCCTGGCCCAGCGCACCTGGTATGTCGAGCTGAACGGCCGCTGGCCGCTGGCGCCGGGCCTGGCGGCCACCGGGCACCTGGGCGTGGCGGCGGTGCAGCGCGGCGGCCGTGCGCGCGAGGACTTGCGCCTGGGTCTGTCGCGCTCGCTGGGCGAAGCGGCCGAGCTGCAGCTGGCCTGGGTGGCGGTGGGTCGCGGCGGCCCCAGCAGCTGGACTGCCCCACCACGCGGCCAGCGCTGGCTGGCCAGCCTGTCGCTGGGCTTTTGATGCGCGCATGAACCTTTAGCCCTCCGGCCGGCACTCATGCCCGACCGAATTCCTTTGGAGGGCTTTGATGAGATCAACAAGCTGGCGAGGCGCCGCGCTGGCGGCCCTGGTGGCTGCCGTGATGGCGGGTTGTGGCGGTGGCGGTGGCGAGGGGCTGGACGCCAACGGCCGGCCGCTGGGCGAAGGTGAAGATCCCAGCGGGCCGATGCTGGCCACCTTCCGCTCCATCCAATCGCATGTGTTCACGCCACGCTGCTCGGGCTGTCATGCGGGCGCGTCGGCACCCGCCGGCCTGCGGCTGGATGCCAGCAACAGCTACGCGATGCTGGTGGGCACGGCCAGCGCCGAAGTGCCGTCGCTGAAGCGCGTGGCGCCGGGCAAGGCCACCGACAGCTACCTCATCCACAAGCTGGAAGGTCATGCCTCGGTCGGCGCGCGCATGCCGCTGGGCGGCCCCTACCTGGACGCCGCGACGGTCGCGCTGATCCGCCAGTGGATCGACAACGGAGCCGCGCAATGAAGGCCTTGTTCCGACTCCTCGCCGGCCTGGCCCTGCTGCTGCCCGCCTGGGTCCAGGCCGAGCCCTACTTGGCGCTGCGCTACGGCCTCAAGTGCTCGGCCTGCCATGTCAACCCGACCGGCGGCGGCCTGCGCAACATGGTGGGCAACAGCTTCGCGCGCGGCAGCATCGCCGCCAATCCGCTGCCGCAGCCGCTGTCGAACTGGGACGGCAGCCTGCTGGACGACCACCTGCGCATCGGCGGCGACCTGCGCACGTCCAGCAACAGCACGGCCGTCTCGGGCCAGCCGACGCGGCGCGTGGGCGGCAACGAGCAGACGCGGCTGTATGCCGACGTCCAGCTCATCAAGGACTGGCTGGGCGCCTACGTGGACCAGCAGGTCGCGCCCGGCAAGTCGCTGCGCCAGGAGGCCTATGTGCGGCTGCAGACGCCGGGCCTGGGCTGGTATGCCAAGGTCGGCCAGTTCTACCTGCCGTTCGGCTGGCGGCTGCAGGACAGCCTGACCTTCGTGCGCCAGCTCAGCGGCGTCAGCATGACCGTGCCCGACAAGGGCGTGGAGCTGGGCATGGAGCAGGGCGACTGGTCGGTGCAACTGGCCTACACCAACGGCCCGGGCAACCGTGGCACGTCGGGCGGCCATCAGTGGACCGGCTCGGCCAGCTGGCTGCAGCCTTGGGGCCGCGTGGGCCTGTCGGCGGCGCAGGTCAAGGGCGTGGCGGGCAACCGCGACGCCTGGGGCCTGTTCGCCGGCACCACCACCGGGCCAGTCACCTGGCTGGCCGAGCTGGACCTGGTGGGCGACACCGGCTACCCCGAGGGCAAGCGGCGCCAGCTCGCCGGCCTGCTGGAGGCCAACTGGCTGATGGCGCAGGGCCACAACCTGAAGATAGGCAGCGAGCTGCTGGACCCCGACCGCCGCGTCAGCCATGACCACAAGGTGCGCTACAGCCTGGTCTACGAGTACACGCCCATCGCCTTCGCGCAGCTGCGCGCCGGCTACCGCAAGTTCGGCGGCATCCCGCAGAACGCGCTGGACAACCGGCGGCAGACCTTCGTCGAGCTGCACGCCTTCTTCTGACGGCCTGCCGGGCGGCCTCCATGCGTGTGGTGCAGATCTGTGCCGAGCGCGGGCCGCCCGGGCTGGATGCGGCCGGGCTGCTGCGCGCCTGGCCCACCACCGTGCGGGTGGCCGAGGCGGCGGCCTCGGCCGGCGCCGCGGTGCGGGTGGTGCTGCATCACGAGCAGCCGCAGCGGTTCAGCCAGCGTGGGGTGGACTACCACTTCCTGCCGCTGGCCGGCGCGGCGCCGGCTGCGACGCTGGCCACGCTGCTGCAGCAGGCCGACCCCGAGCTGCTGCATGTGCACGGCCTGCATTTCGGCGCCCTGGTGCGCTCGCTTGCAGAGTTATGCCCGCAGCGGCCCCTGCTGCTGCAACACCATGCGGGCCGGCCCGCACGCCGGCCGCTGGGCTGGTGGCGCATGCGCCGCGCGCTGGCGCCGGCGCGCGGCCTGCTGTTCTGCAGCGCCGAGCAGGCCCAGCCCTTTGCGCGCTGGCGGCTGCTGCCGCGCGGCTGCCGCGTCTACGAGGTGCCCGAGTCCACCGCCGTCTTCCGCCCGCAGCAAGGCGCGCCCCGCCTGGCCGGCGACCCGGCGCTGCTGTGGGTGGCCCATCTGAATGCCAACAAGGACCCGCTGACCGTGCTCGCCGGCATCGAGCGCGCGCTGCCGCGCCTGCCGGGGCTGCAGCTGTGGATGTGCTTCCGCGAAGCGCCGCTGCTGCCGGCCGTGCAGGCCCGCATCGCTCGGGGCCCGCTGGCCGGCCGCGTGCATCTGCTGGGGCCGCAGCCGCCTGAGCGCATCGAGCAGCTGATGTCGGCCGCCGACCTGTTCGTGCAGGGCAGCCACGAGGAGGGCAGCGGCTACAGCCTCATTGAGGCGCTGGCCTGCGGGCTGACGCCGGTGGTGAGCGACATCCCGTCGTTCCGGGCGCTGGCCGGCGGCTGCGCCAGCGCCCGGCTGTGGCCCGTGGGCGATGCCGCGGCGCTGGCTGAAGCGCTGGTGGCCGCCGCCGCCATGCCGGCCGATGAGCGCCGTGCCGCCACGCGTGCGCATTTCGAGCGGCAGCTGTCCCCGGCTGCGTTGGGGCGTCGGCTGTGCGAGGTCTATGTCGACGCGTTGCGGCCGTGAGCGGACTGCGCACAGCGCTGCTGCACTACAGCGCGTCCAGCGGCCTGAGCCTGCTGGTGCGCCTGGCCGTGGGCCTGCTGCTGGCACGCTGGCTGAGCCCCGAGGACTTCGGCACCTGGGGCCTGGCGCTGGCGATCTATGGCGGCTGCCAGCTGTTGCGCGACCTGGGCGTGTCGGCCTGGGTGCAGCGCGTGCCGGTGCTGGATGGGCGGGACTGGTCGGCGGCGCTGGGCCTGTCGCTCGCTGCCGCGCTGGCCTGTGCACTGGGCCTGTGGGCGTTCGCGCCGCTGCTGGAGGCCGCGCTCGCGCATGCCGGCCTCTCGGCGCCGCTGCGGCTGCTGGCACTGGCCTTGCCGCTGTCGGCGTTGGGCAGCCTGCTGGCGGCTTTGCAGATGCGCCGGCTGGCGGCACGGCCGCTGGCCTGGGTCGCGCGGGCGGGCGACCTCACGCATGCCGCGCTGGCGCTGGGCCTGTGCGTGAACGGCTGGGGCGCCGCCGGGCTGGCGGCGGCCGAGCTGGGTTGCGGGCTGGTCTGCACCGCCTTGTCGTGGCGGCTGCGCGAGCCCGGCCTGCGCTGGCGGCCGGGGCTGCGGGGCTGGGGCCGGCTGCTGCGCTTCGGCCTGCCGCTGCAGGGCGCGCAGGCGCTGGCCTGGGCCGGCGCCGCCTGGCCCGCGGCCTGGCTGGGCCTGCGGCTGCCGGGGAGCGAGCTGGGGCATTTCCTGCGCGCCCAGGCCACCGTGCAACTGCTGCCGCAGCTGGCCCAGCCGGCGCTGGGCTTCGCGGCGCTGCCCTGGCTGTCGCGCACGCAGTCCGAGGGTCGGCCGCTGGCACCCGCGCTGGAGCATCTGGCGGCGCTGCTGATCGGCCTGGGCTGGCCGGCGCTGGCGTTGCTGGTGTGGGCCGGGCCGCAGCTGCTGGCGCTGCTGTATGGCCCCGGCTGGGCCGGCTGTGCGCCCGGCCTGCTGCCGCTGGCTCTGGCGGTAGCGCTGGGCCTGGCCTGGCTGCCGCAGAACGCGGCATTGACGGCTCGCGGTCTGACGCGCCGCGTCTGGCAGCTGCAGCTCGCGCAGTTGTCATTGCGGCTGCTGGCCAGCCTGTCAGTGGCCGTGCTGTGGCCTGGTTCGGGCTGGCTGGGCCTGGCCTGGGCCTGGGCGCTGGCGGCGCTGCTGGCGTGGCCGCTGCAGGCCGTGGTGGCCTGGCGGGATCTGGGCCAGCGGCCGGCGACCTGGGCGCTGCATGCGCTGGCAGCCAGCGCAGTGGCGCTGGCCGTCGCC
Organism: uncultured Comamonadaceae bacterium; assembly: GCA_965650725.1. GTDB lineage: Bacteria > Pseudomonadota > Gammaproteobacteria > Burkholderiales > Burkholderiaceae_C > Pelomonas. The sequence continues at coordinate 9,531 of CBFGPX010000053.1, forward strand.
GCAGTTCTCGGACCTGTGGTCGGCCTGGCAGCGGCGCTGGCGCTGCTGTGCGCTTCAGACCATCCGCTGCGTGGCGAACTGGCCGCTCAGCTGCCGCGGCGTTTGAGCACCACCAGGAAATGATCGCCCAGCGCACGCACCAGCGGCCGGCCGGCGATGCGGCGGTCCAGCCACCACAGCGCGCGGTACAGCCGCGGGTGGCGCTCGCGCAGCGTCGTCAGATAGGGCGGCGGCACCAGCACGCACAGGCCGCGCACCACCTCCACATCGAACTCGCGCGCGAACGCGGCGCAGAACTCGCCGGGTGTGTAGTAGCGCGTCCAGATGGTGTGGCCGTTCATGCCCACGGCCACCGTCCCGCGCGCGAAGCGCAGCTTCAGCCGCGCCCAGCGGCGCTGGCGCGCGTAGTGCCAGATCTCCCACGGGCACCAGCGGCCGATGACGGTGAACACCAGCCGCCCGCCCGGCCGCAGCAGGCGGGCGCAGTGGGCGGACATGGCCTGCAGGTCGGGCACGCAGTTCAGCGGGCCGAGGTTGGAGTAGGCGCCGTCGAAGCGGCCGTCGCCGTCCAGCAGCTGCAACTCGTGCGCACCCACAGGCAGCGCCTGCACGCGGCCGGCCAGGTCGGCGTCGCGGGCGCGCTGGCGGGTGCGGGCCACCATGGCCGGCGACCAGTCGGTGGCCACCACCTCGTGGCCCAGGCCGGCCATGCGCACGGCGTCCAGCCCGGTGCCGCAGCCCAGGTCGATGAGGCGAGCGGGCGTGGGGAACTGCAGGTCCAGCCAACGCCACATCTCGGCGCGCATGTCCTGGATGCAGGCGTTGTTGCCGCGCGGGCCGTCGTAGTCGGCGGCCACGCTGTCGAAGGCGGCCTGGGTGTCGGTCAAGTGGGACGAGGTGTTCATGGGCAGGAGGTGCGGTCTTGAAGCTGGCGATGGTGGTGCCCGGCGGCGTGGACGCCTCGGGCGAGGTGAAGGTGATTCCGGCGCTGCTGGCCCTGATAGCGCGGCTGGCGGCGCGGCATGAGCTGCATGTCGTGGCGCTGTACCAGCAGCCCGAGCCCGGCCGCTGGACTCTGCACGGTGCCCAGGTGCACAACGTCGGCGCGGGGCCCAATGCGCTGCGGCAGTGGCGGGCGTTGCGCGTGCTGGCGCGCGAGCATGGGCGGGCGCGCTTCGACGTCATCCAGTCGCTGTGGGCCGGGCCCTGCGGCGTGACGGCCGTGCTGGCCGGGCGCTGGCTGGGCGTTCCCGCGGCCGTGCACGTGGCCGGCGGCGAGCTGGTGGCGCTGGACGACATCGCCTACGGCGGCCGGCGCGACCTGCGGGGGCGCTGGCGCGAGGGCTGGGTGTTGCGCCAGGCGCAGGCCGTCACCGCCGCCAGCCAGCCCATGCTGGATCAGATCGCCGCGCTGGGCCGCAGCGCGCAACGCCTGCCGCTGGGCGCGGACCTGGCGTGCTGGCCCGCGCAGCCGCCGCAGCGCCGCGAGCCTGGCGAGCCGCTGCGGCTGATCCACGTCGCCAGCCTGAACCGCGTGAAAGACCCGGCCTGCCTGCTGCACGCCGTGGCGCAGCTGCGCGCGCAAGGCCTGGCCCTGCGGCTGGACCAGGTGGGCGTGGACACGCTGGACGGCGAGGCTCAGCGCCTGGCCACCCGGCTGGGGCTGGACGACTGCGTGCGCTTCCACGGCTTCAAGACCCAGGCCCAGCTGCGGCCGCTGCTGGCGCGGGCGCACCTGCACCTGGTCAGCTCGCGGCACGAGGCCGGGCCGGTGGCGGCGCTGGAGGCGGCCGTGCTGGGCGTGCCCAGCGTGGGCACGGCCGTGGGCCATCTGCAGGAGTGGGATGCGCAGGCGCCGCTGCCTGGCGATGCGCAAGGTCTGGCGCAGCGCGTGGCCGTGCTGGCCGCCGACGAGGACGCGCGGCTGGCGCTGGCCGCCCGTGTGCAGCGGCTGGCCTTGCAAGATGATGCCGACCACACGGCGGCCTGCTTCGAGCGGCTTCATGCGGGCTTGTGCGGGGTGGGCCGGTGATCGAGCGCGCGCTGCACCGCATACAGCGTCTGCACCCGCGGCGGCGCGCCGCGCAGGAAGCGCAGCGCCTTGCGCCACGGCGCCCGCGCGACCCAGGCAGCGCCGCGCAGCGAGGCTTGGGCCCGCACCTGCTGCTGCAGCGTGGCGCGGCTGCGTGCGTCGGGCCACAGGCGCTGGCGGGCGCAGGCCCAGGCCTCGGCCAGCGAATGGCTCCACTCGATGCCCGGCAGCGGCTGTATGGCCAGCCGCGACAGCGACACGGCGCTGAGGGTCTCGCGCTCGCCAACGGCGCGCAGCCGGGCCGGGCAGGCGCCCTGGGCGGCGCGCCAGGCGCTGGTCTGCATGGCCAGCTGCAGGTCGGCGCCGGCATGGCGGCGCGCGAGCTCCAGGCAGGGCCATGCCCACCAGGCCGGCAGGCCGTCGGAGCCGGGGGCCAGGGCTTGCTCCCAGTCGGCCGGCTGCAGCCGAGGGGCCAGCCGGGCCAGGTCGATCAGCTGCACCAGGCGCAGCGCGCGGTTGCACAGGTTGCCGGCGCTGTGCAGCAGCAGGTGGCGCATCAGCGCGGCCGGGCTGGGGTAGGGCTGCAGGCCCGCGGGCAGCTCGGCGCGCCACAGGTCGGCCGTGATGTCCACGCGGCGCACCGGCAGCCGTTCCGCCACGGCGGTGTGCAGCTCGATGCGGATGGCGTTGCCGGCGTGCTCGCCAAACGCCGGCTCGGCCGGCATGCCGGGCGGCAGGTAGTCCACGTGCTTCCACATCTCGACGTGGCGGGTGTAGCCCAGGCCCTGGATCAGCCGGTCCGCGGCGGCGTCGGCCTGGCCGGGCGCGCACAGCAGGTCGATGTCGCCCATGGGCCGGTGGCCCGGCGCATGCACGCCGAGCGCCAGCAGCGCCGATCCCTTCAGGCCGATCAGCGCCAGGCCCTGGGTGCGCGCGGCGGCATCGATGCGTGCCAGCAGCTCGGCGATGGCCTGCTCGCGCAGCCGGCCCTGCCAAGCCTGTTCGGCCAGGAAGTCCTGCCAGTCGGCGGGGCCTTGCCAGCGCAGACGTTCGGCCAGCCGGGCCGACAGGCCGTGCAGAAAGGACGTGGCCATCGCGATGCGCCACTGCCAGGGCGACCAGTCCGGCGCCGTCGCCATGGGCTGGCGCAGCTCGGCGGCCAGGCGCTCGGTGGTGTCGTGCAGCGCGGCCTGCAGCAGGGTGGAAGAGGACATGGGGTTCAAGGAGATGATTGATGAGTGAATCAGGCGTTGCCGATCCGTTCGGCACCGGGCTGGCGCTGGACTGCCGGCGCGACTACCGGCTGCTGGGCGTGCCGTTCGAGTTCCACAGCAACAGCGAGGCCTTGATGGCGCTGGCCGATACGGCCTACCGCGGCCTGCCCGAGCACCGGCTGGTGCACGAGGCCCAGGCGCCGCGGCGCGTGGAGCTGCGGCTGGGGCCGGAGCGCGCGCCCGCCTGGCTGCTCGCCGACGAGCCGCCCGCACCCTGCATGCATGGCGGTGCGGGGCTGCGGCTGGCGGTGGTGGACGAGGCCAATCTGGCCGCGGTGCAGCCGGCCCAGGGGCTGGCCGTGGTGCATGTGAGCCCGGCGCTGCTGGCGCGGCCCTACCACGCGCGCCACGAGCTGGTCGAGTTCGCGGTCTATGTGCTGGCGCAGGCGGCCACCGGCATGCTGCCGCTGCACGCGGGCGCGCTGGCCACGGCGGACGGCGCCGGCCTGCTGCTGGTGGGCGACAGCGGCGCCGGCAAGTCCACGCTGACGCTGCGGGCCCAGCAGGCCGGCCTGCTGTTCCTGACCGAGGACAGCTGCTTCGTCCATCCGCACAGCCTGGCGATGACGGGGCTGTCGAGCTGGCTGCATCTGCGGCTGGACGCGCTGCGCTGGATCGCCGAGCCGGCGCTGCGCGAGCGCATCACGGCCTCGCCCGTGATCCGGCGCCGCAGCGGCGACGAGAAGTACGAGCTGGACCTGCGCGGTGGCTGGGCGCGGCTGGCTGGCGAGCCGCCGCTGCTGCGCCAGCTGGTGTTCGCCAGCGCCGAGCCGGCCGGCACCGGCCCGCTGCTGCTGCCGCTGGACGCCGAGCAATGCCTGCAGCGGCTGCGCCGCACCCAGCCCTATGCCGCCGGCCATGCCGGCTGGGCGGCCTTCGAGCGGGCCTGCCTGCGGCTGCCGGCCTGGCAGCTGCGGCGCGGGGCGCATCCGGACGAGGCGGCGCAAGCGCTGCTCCAGTTGCTCAGAGGTTGAGAGGTTTTCGGCCGTGCCCGAAAGGCGCGCCAAAAGGCCCCTGATCTAGGCGCAAAGCACAGCCATAGCTCTGTCTATGGCGAGCATTTGCAACGACGAGCAGGGGTGTTTTGGCGAGCAAGGCGGGCATGGATGAAAGCCTCTCAACCTCTCAGTTAAGGGCCTCGGCCGGCGCAACCTGCGCCAGCAGCGCCTGCCAGCGCGCGGGCAGGCTGGCGCGCGCGGCCGGGTCCCGCCACTCGACCTCGGCATGCAGCAGCTCGCGCACCTCGCGGTAGAAGGCGCTGCCAAAGCTGCCCTGGAACATCATGGCCAGGTCGGCGCTGTGGTCCCAGTGCGTCTTGGCGCCCAGCTGCGCGCGCACCTGCGCATGGAAGGGTGTGCCCGGCAGCGGGTAGCTGACGCTGACGCCGATGGCATCGGGCCGCGCACGGCGCACCAGGTCTAGGGTCTGCAGCAGCTCGGGCAGGCCTTCGCCCAGATAGCCCAGCTGGATGAAGAAGCCCACGCGCACGCCCACGGCGCGCAGCCGCTCGCGGGCGCGCAGGTTGTCGGCCACCGCCATGCCCTTGTGCATGGCGTCCAGCACGGCCTGGCTGCCGCTCTCGGCGCCCAGCCAGACTTCCTGGCAGCCGGCGTCGCTCAAGGCCTGGGCCATCGCGTCGCTGACCAGGTCGGCGCGGGTCTGTATCGTGAACGGCAGCCCGCCGCCGCCGCGAATCAGTGCGTCGGCAAAGCGCTCCACCCAGTCGGTGCGGAAGCCGAAGATGTCGTCGGCAAACCAGATGTGGTCCGGCTCGAAGCGCTGCTTGAGCATCAGCATCTCGGCCGCCACGGCCTCGGCGCTGCGCTGCTGGTAGCTCTGGCCCCAGATGGGCTTGGCGCACCAGGCGCAGCGGAAGGAGCAGCCCTTGGACGCCGCCATGTTGAGGCTGAACTGGCCATGCGCCGCCTGCCAGACGCGGCGGTAGCGGGCCACGTCCACCAGTTCCCAGGCGACCGGCGCTTCCAGCGTGTCGCTGCCACGCCGCGCGGCGGGCAGCTGCACGACGGCTTGCGGTTCGCCGCGCAGCAGCTGGTCCTCGTGCCAGGCCAGCGCGCCGTCCAGCCCCTGTACCAGCGCTGCCGCGTCCAGCCCGGGGGCGGCCGCGAGGCGCTGGATCAGCGTGGGAATCACGTCCAGCCCCTCGCCGCGGCAGACCGCCGCCGCGCCGGCGCCGAGATACACCTCGGGCGCGTCGCTGACGTCCGAGCCGGCGGCGATGACCTGCGCGCCGCCGGCGCGTGCCAGCCGGATCATCGCCAGCGCCGCCTCGCGCATGCGCGCCAGGCACATCTTGCTCAGGTAGTTGTAGTTGTCCTCGTACAGCAGCACGACGGCCGGCTGCTGCTGCGTCAGCTGCGTGGCGAACTCGCCCACGCCGTCGGCCAGCATGGCGTCGAACACCGCCACCTCGTGGCCCAGCCCCTGCAGCAGTGCGGCGACCTGCAAGGTGGCCAGCGGCGGGTAGGGCCTGGCGCGCTGCGCCTGCTTGGGGTCGAAGCGCAGGAAATAGGAATGGGCGACCAGAACCGACGGCATGCATGCTCCCTGTCGTCATCGCCCGGCCGAGGGGCCGGCGGCGAGACGAGCGGTGGGTGCTGTCGGCGGCGGGAAAGGTTCAAAGCCCGGCCGTGGCCTCCCCCGGAGGGCATGGTGCCAGTCAGGTCAGGGGGGCCTGGATCAGCTCCGGCAGGTCGCCGCAGATGGCCGTGTCGTTGTGCATTTCAATCATCCCGGTGGGGGCCACGGAGAACTCGGCGCTGAACAGGGCGTTGCCGTAATAGACCGTCGCTTCGCAGTGGTACGTCCCCTGTTCGTCGACGTGGGTCAGCCTCGCCACGGACAGCCGGGCTTTCGCGTCGTCAGACAGCACGGCGACGGAGGCAGGCGGCAGCAGGGGGGCCGCCGCGTCGGCCGGGATGAAGAAGGGGCCCTCATCGCCGCGCACGAAGAAGCAGAAGAACTTCAGGTAGTCGAGCACGCAGAGGTCATTCAGCCTGATCGGTGCCTTCGCATTGACCTCGTGGATGGGCGGCGAGCTGCCGTTCAGGCGCATCAGGGACTGCTCGCAGGTCAGGTAGTACAGCGCCAAGTCCTTGGTTTGCCAGTCCGGATCGTGCACCCGGATCAGCACTTCGTTCTCGTACCAGGGCAGCGTCCGGAAATGGACCGCCGTCGTCCTGGGCGTGACGCGGATACGGCCATCGATGGGGTTGAGTTCTGACAGGAAGTTGGCGGCCTGGTCGCCGGTGAAGGGTGTCCAGCCGCAGCTTTCCAGTCCGTCGATGGGCCAGTTGCCCGGCAGCAGCGTGTCGCCGGACCGGTAGGGATGAGGGCTTGCGGCGCCGGGGCTGGCCGACTTGATGGCGGCCACCTGGAAGTCGTTGGCAACCTCCATGGCTGCGGCCTCCCTGATGGCGGCGCCCAGCGTCTCGTTGTTCGCGATGTTGTGCAGCGCCTGCCGCACCACCTTCTTGTTGAGGTGGCCTGCGTCGACGAGGCGCCTCAGGCGCGCGAGGTCTTCGCTGACCAGCGCATCGGCGCCTGCCACGGTGATGCGCTCCAGCAGGGCGTTCGCGACGTTCTGTGTCAGTTGCAGCGAGAACTCGTCGTTGATCATGGTGCGGTTCCTTCGGGCAGCCAGGTGTCGGGGGCGAGGCCCGCCGCGATCTCCAGGCGAGCAAAGCTGGTCGCGGCCTGCACCGCGGCGTGGTGATGTTCCTCCAGCACGGCGCTTGCCGGGAGCGGCACCGCGGGCGCGCCGCACAGAGCGACGAGGCGAGCCCGCCAGCCCTGCACGCGGGGGTCCTCCGGCCCCAGCCATGCGAGCAGCATCGGCAGCATGAGCAGGATGTCCGTGCGCGCGATGAAGTCACCTTCGTCTGTCCCGGTCGACCACATCGCCTCCAACTCGCGCAGCACGGCGTGCTCCTGTCCGGCCATCAGGCGCTGGGTCGCCAAGGCCAGCATCAGTTGCCGACCATCGGCCAGTTGGCTCGTCGTTTGCGCGTCGCGCCGGACGCGGTCAACGAGCCAGACGTCGATCTCGTCCGTGGGCCCCGGCGCTGGCAGCCGCTGAAGCAACAGCTGGGTCAAGGCCTTGCGCACACGCTCGCCGATCTGGGCGATGGCCGTCTCGAAGATGGCTTGTATGGTGGATCTGTGACTGCTGGCGAGATTCCTCAGTAACGACAGGTGGCGTGCAAGGCGCTTCCAGCCATGTGCGTTGGTCGAGGCAGCGTCGAAGCCGTGCGACTGGACGGTGTGCGCGTAGGCGGCCAGGGCGTCACCGACATCGGACCCCTGTAGGTGGCAGTCACTGATCAGGTCGCTGTAGAAATCGACGATCTCGGCAGTGACGGGAAGACCCTCTGGCCGTTGAGCCGCTCGCGCGATGGCCTCTGCAGCGGCCGTTAGGCCTGCGAGCGTGGGTCGCTGGCATTGGTGCTCGTAGTAGGCGAGTTGGCCGGCGATGCGGCAGAGGGCGTTGGTCAGGCGCTTGAGCTGGGGGCGGGACAGCTCGCTGGACAGGCACCGATGAAACAGGTCTCTTGCCAGCTCCCACCGGTCCGCCAGCGATGGCGCTTCCGCGGCCCGGTCCGATGGTTCGATTTCGTGCAGCAGTGAGCGAGTCAGCAGGATCAGATGGTTGTCGAGAAAACGGACGGCTTCCAGCATGGCCAGCGGCTGGGTGAAACCTTGGCCGTGGTGGAGCGCCCATATGGCGTCGTAGACAGGCCGGCCGCGGGTCGAGTTTGCGCCGTCCTCGGCATAGACGAGTGCCGAGTTGATGCTGGCGGCGAGTGCCACTGCGTCTTCGTCCAGCTCATCCTGTTGGATGCTCCGCAGGCTGCGCTCCGCCAGCCTGCTGCGCTGCTGGCGTTCCTCGGGGGTCAGCGTGGTGGCGGCATAGCCGTGCTTGCCCGGGCGGCTCCGGTTCTCCCAGAAGACCGAATGGAGCGCGTCGCAGACGGTAGCGCCGTGCTGAAGCCGCAGCTCCAGGCTCTGGCTGGAAAACACGCCGGTCTCGGCCTGCTCGAACAACTGCATCAGCAATGAGGCCGCTGCCTCCGTGGTCGCTTCATCGCTGCGCAGGGTTTCCTGGTCGTCGCGCGGCGCCGTGAGGGCCGGGGCCGAGCCGCCCGCTGCCACTGCGGCGAAGGTCACCGTGCGTTTTCCCAGCTTGTCTGCAATCGGTGTTCCCTCGACCTCCGGGGGTGCACTGGACTTGTTGATGACGAAGCTGAGCTGGCCGGTCAGGATCTTGATCGTCGTGGCGTGCATCAACCGCATGGCATCCGAACCGGCGGCTTCCAGCGGGAACCGCGCAAGCAGCTCGCGCATGCGCTTGATGTCTTCGAGCGAGGCCGGGCGTGTGCGCAATGAGGCCACCGTCGCCAGAGCGAGGTTGCGGAACAGTTGCTCTCGTTCCGGCGTTGCGCCGGACATGGCGCTGTCCGGCAGCAGCCATCCCAGCTTCGCGGCGCGTTCCGGGAAGTCCTGCGCCACCAGCACCGCGAAAAACGCTGCGCCGGCGGGGTCGGCACACCAGGCGTACTCGCGCATCAGCTTGCGCCTGCGTTGCGCGGTGCCCGGGTGACCGCACAAGGCCTTGCCCCTGTCGTCCAGCATCATCAGCACCAGGCTCTCGCCGATCAGGTCCGGTTCAAGGATGGGGTAGGGGTCGGCGTCCTCGTCCGTGCGTACCGTGCCAGACAGCGCGGCCAGCAGCTGTTCCTCGTCCAGCATCTGGGCCGATGAGGTGCCGTCCGTGGCGCTGAAATGCAGCGGGTGGGCCGGCAGCAGTGAGCAAGCGCCTTGCCAGAGCGCGGCGTTGTTGCGCAGGCGCTCCCAGCCGGCAGGCGTGAGCCCTCGGCACATGGTCGACAGGATGAGCAGTGACAGGTGGCGATCGATCCGTTCGCGGCGCGGCGCTTCGTCCAGTCCGGTGTAAGGCGGGCTCCAGCGTTTGCGGTACTGGTGTTCGAGGTAGTCCCAGAACAGCTGCAGGCGGGCCTCTTCCTGCGAGGTGGTGCGGGTGGCCGGGTCCGGCAGGAGGCCGCGAGCGTAGGCGTCGGCCACCATCGCCGCGAACAGCGGGCGCATCAGCGGGTCGTACCCGCGCAGCAGCGCCAGCAGCTGCTGTGGGCTCCTGGATTGGCCGGGCTGCATGCCGCTTGCGGTGCTGGTGGAGTCCCGGTAGCGCTGCAAGCGTAGCTCCATGAGCACGCCCGTTTGCTCGTCGGTCAGCCCGTCCAGGAAGAGGGCGCCGGATCGGTCGTCGTGGCGGCCGGGCGGCGGTGGAAAGCTGATCTGCGAGTTGAGCGCCGTGGCACCGTCCGTCTGGCGGGCCACGGCCTCGAAGAAACGGTCGCTGGAACGACGCAACAGCACCAGCGCTCGCACCGGGTGCGGCGAGGTGTCGGCCAGCGCCGCACAGCGTTCCAGGAAGCGACAGCAGTCCTCGGGCAGGCCTGCTGCGTAATCGATGACGAACAGCGTCGGTGCCGGAATTTCGGCCAAGCTGCTCATCGTGGTTGCCGCTGAGCGGATGAAATCTTCCCGCACGAAGCCCGAGAACGGCCAAGCCTCTTTCTCGGCATTCACGACCTGCAGCGCCAAACGGCTCTTGCCAATGCCGGCATCGCCGCAGATCGCGGCCCAGCGGAACCGGGGCGAGTCGGGCGACTGCGCCAGCAGTTCACCGCGCAGAGCGGTCAGCGCTGATTCGCGGCCGAGGAAGGGGTCTTCCTCCTCGGCAAAGTAGAACGGCTTGTAGGCAGACGCGAAGGCGGACGAGCTGCCGATGCCAGGCTTGAAGAAGACCTGCTTGTCGCCGAGCGCGAATTGCCTGCCGATGCGACCCAGGTCCACTGCATGCCGGCCCAGGGCCTGCTGGATGTGGTCGATGCCTCGGAGGATGTTCGCGCCGATCTGGTCGAAGTCCGCGTGCATCGCCTGGAGTTGTCGCCATTGCCGGTCCAGCGCCGCGTCGGTGGCGTCCAGTTGCTGGGACATCTGCACGAACGACGCGGCCAGCTGAGCCTGCAGGCGCGACTGAACATCCAGCTCCCAGGCTGTTCTTGCTTTGACGTTCGCCGGGGCCTTCAACTCCTCCCGGAATGCCAGCCGCAGGCCATCC